>NZ_JAXGNC010000004.1:0-201557 GCF_040768185.1 Syntrophus sp. (in: bacteria)
CGGAGGGAAAGCACCCCAACTGGTTTTATTACTGGAAACAGACCCCGGCGGCGAGACCCTTTGGACAGAATGTCCGAATCGGATATCACTGCACAGGAATTCCCCATGAAAAGTGCTCTTGCCGCCAGAGGGGGGTCATAGGCCAGTTCAATCCCTATTATTCCGGCTACAAAACCATCAACGTATGCAACCTGAAAACAAATACCTGGATTCCTAAAACATTCTATGCGGAGCTGCCGGCGGTCAAGCGCTCGAAACCTTCAACGCTTTCAGAAAGAAACTACTTCAGTTACACGCATATCGACACCTTCGCTGTCGCCGTTATGCATGAGTTTACCCATTTCAATCATTTCCACACCTTCTGGCCCGACGGATGGAAAGAACACCAGGATCTCGACGGGGATGATCTTCCCGACAGACTTGAGCCGGAAATGGGTTTTCATCCCGGGAAAAAGCAGACGCACTGGGCGGGGGTCGATCTCAGCGATGACGAGGAATTCCTCACATTGGAAGCCACCTACGATTACCGCACCGGGACCTTTGACAGGTACGACTGGGCAAAACCGGGCAAGAACTGGCCTGAGTGAATCAGACCTGGAACGCCCATTTCCGAAGGCGGAAGGCATAGGACATCGATCGTTACCCCAATCCGGCTTCAAAATGAAGGAGAAATCCGATGAAGAATCATATTCCCTCTCAGGGTCAACGCGGAACGAAGGAGCGGATCACCGTTCAAATCCACCTTGAATCCAGCCGTTCAATGCCCGGCCAGGCTCAAAAGGCCGCCGGGGGAGCGATGAAATTCTTGGCCCTGGTTTTGACCATCCTCCTGATGGGATGTGTCGGTATTCCCGAAAACGTGAAACCCGTTGAAAACTTCCAGTTGGATCGGTACCTGGGGACCTGGTATGAAATTGCACGGCTGGATCATCCCTTTGAGCGGGGGTTGACCAGGGTAACGGCAGAGTACAGTCTGCGCCATGACGGAGGCGTCAGGGTATTAAACCGCGGGTACTCCGGGAGGGAACATTCCTGGAAAGAAGCCGTGGGGAGGGCTTATTTCGTTAAGGGATCGGATCAGGGCTACCTGAAAGTTTCATTCTTTGGTCCCTTTTACGGCTCCTATGTCATTTTTGATCTTGACCATGAGCACTACCGGTACGCCCTTGTAAGCGGCCCGGACAAATCGTACCTCTGGATTCTGGCCAGAACCCCGACGTTGAAGAAGGAGACCATAGAGGCCCTGATCGCCAAAGCCTCGTCTGTGGGGTTTGATACCGGAAAGCTCATTTTTGTCGATCACCATTGATCTCTTTTCGGACAGCGGGGGAAGGGAACGGTTGCTTCGGACTCCGCCGGAGGGGGGAGAGTCCCCCTTTTTCAGAAACAGATTGTGATGGGGGAACGTATGTGACCTGCGGCTAAACGGCCACATCGCCCTCTGGCCGCCGCGCCCTGAGCTTCGGGGTGCAAAATCGAATCTCATGCCGCGACTCACAATGCGGGCAGAAATGCTCCACATGGATCTCAAGGCATTTGACGCCTTTGACTTTCCAGAGACGGCGCTGAAGGTCAGCGCGGCACTCGCATTCGGACGGTGATACGACATCGAGGATGAGATGGTCGAAGGTGACCGCTTCGACGCTAAAGTTGAAAATGCCATCGTCTCGAAGCGATTTCAGCAGGTTCAGGATGAACTGATAGGTTTCCGGCGCCTTGCGGCTGGCCAGTTCATATCCAGCCGGGGTGGCCATACATGCCGGTGCGTGCCGTGCGTAGGTGAGTTCCGCCGTTAAACGATAAAGCGAGTCCGGGGATATGCCGTTTCCCTTGAGGCCTGACTTGACAAAATAGTTGGCGATCCCGAGGCTTCCAAGTTTGTCCAGATTGTCGGCATCAAACAGCACCCGCGTCAAGGCGGATGGATACGCTTCGTCCCGGTACAGCTGCCCGAAGGACCGGCTGATGTCGTCCACAATCTGTTGATTCAAACCGTACCTTCCCGCATACTCGATCAGAAGTTCCACGGAGCGTTCCTCTTCCGGCCGATCACCTTGATGATACGTTCCGTCTGAGAATTTGCCGGCGTCGTGAAAGAGACCAGCGAGTCTGCAGACTGCGGGATCAAGCCCTTCACTTCGGCCGAGCTTTTCGGCTAAATGCGCCACCCGGACAAGATGATGCCACAGACTGCCCTCTCCCTGGCGTTTTCCGCTGTATCCGGCCTCCTCTTTCCTGATATGATCCTTCAGGTCAGCCTCCAGCAATTGGATCTGGTCGTTTCTGCAAAGGCCTGGCTCCTTGAACGTTCCGCATCGCATGACTGTAATTAAAATTCCTTCCAATGAATGTGTCAATCGCACCAAACAGAACGGGTACAGTACTACATCTTTTTCCCGTTGCGGTAAAGACAAAAATGAAACATTTCTTTAATCAAATCAAATGATTATATTACACATAGCACAACGGGGATTCACCGTTATCCGAAAGGAAGAAAAAAAGGAAGGATTCAGGAGGGAATCGTTACAACGATGCGGATGTTTATCGGGCCGAATGATCCGGGGACGGCCGAGTTCAACCGCCTATCTGGCTCATTTTGCGCAGGTTGTCCTTTCCCCAGCCCTCATTCATGTGATGTTCGGACGGCTTGAGGGAAATGGCTTGAATGAATAGTTTTTTAAGTTCCTCATCATCGGATTTATGTTCCAGGGCCGCTTTTAAATCGATTTCCCGCTTGTCGTACAGACAGCCCCGCAGCTTTCCTTCCGCCGTGAGTCGCAAACGGTTGCATTCGGAACAGAATTTATGGCTCATGGGCGTAATGAAGCCAATCGTACCCCGACCGCCTGCCAGCTTGAAATACACGGCCGGGCCGCTTCCCTTGCTGATCTTCGTCGGAGCCAGTTCATATCTCCGGGCAATCTTCTCCCGAATCTCTTCGGAAGAAATGATGCGGTCCCTGTTCCAGAACAAAACATCTCCGATCGGCATGAACTCGATAAACCGGATATGCAGAGGAAAATCATAGGCCAGCTTCGCAAAATCCAGCAGCTCATCATCGTTGAATCCCTTGATGACCACCGTATTGATTTTCACCGGCTCCAGGCCCAGATCCAGGGCTTTGAAAATCGCCCTTTTGACTTCTGTTCGATGATTGCGCCGTGTAATGAATTCAAATTTTTCCGCAACCATCGTATCCAGGCTGAAATTGGCCCGATCCAGGCCCGCGGCTTTCAGTTCTTCCGCCATACCGCAAAACAAAACTCCGTTGGTGGTAATGGCGATGTCGTCAATTGCCGGGATTTTGCGAATGCTGGCGATCAGCTGGGTAATGTGACTGCGTATGAGCGGCTCGCCGCCTGTGAGCCTGATTTTGCGGATGCCGATCCCGGCCCCTACCTTGACCAATCTCACGATATCTTCCAAACTTAAAATTTTATCGTGTTCAAGTTTGGAAATGCCCTCTTCCGGCATGCAGTACCTGCAGCGCAAATTGCAGCGGTCGGTCACGGAAATGCGCAGGTAGTTAATCTTCCTATTATAAGAATCCAACATGTTTACCACGTTCTTTGACCAACCCTTCTCTGTCGTATGTTTAAAGCACGGCAAAACTTATGAGCCGACCCGGCTGTTGACCTGTTGCTTATATAGTCAGAGCCATCTCCTATGTCAAGTTATGAATAACATAATTTATTGGGGAAGACGAAATAATTTCCATTGTTACTCCGGCGATTAAACATCTGAAGTTCGTTACGCAGCATAGGCTACTCTTGGGTGCTTGAAATAATTACGGACATGAGCAGGCCGTTTAACGAGAGTCCGCATAAATGAACGGGGCTTTTTTCAATATCTTCTTGGTTGCGAATCTGCTTCCCAGAATGAACTTTGTTTTTCAGGTTTCCGTCTAAGTATTCGTCCAGATTAAGTTCCGGTGAATAGGAGGGTATCCCGTCTCAGTCGGAAATGGACTTTTGACCCACTTGTTTTAACATACAAAGGCTGCTCCTGAAGGATTGATTTCAGAATAGGTCCTCTGTCGTTGATGTTTTCGCAGCTCTCTGGCTGCTTCCAGTTTTCCGTCTCGCTCTTTGAAGATTTCCATGTCTCTGGCTTCAAGTCTGTCCAAGGGGGAAACGTACCCGATGGCGCTGTGCAGCCTGGTCTCATTGTAATACGTGATGTACTTTTGGACCATTCTACGGGCATCGTCAAGGGATAGTGGCACCCCGGGGCGGATGCATTCTTCCTTGATGGTTCCGTGAAAGCGTTCCAGTTTGCCGTTGGACTGCGGAAGGATGCGCCATTTTTCATCTTGACATTATGGGATCCAGAACATAGTGTTAATTGAACCCTTTATACAGCCTGAGGGATTGCGGTCTTTGGAGACGTTATACGCTAAGGAGAAAACAACACCATGAGTTCGAAAATTATGTCTTACTCTTATGATGAATATTTTGAAATCGTAAGGTCCTTTCACGGCTCCCCCGCCCCCGGCGTCCTTATCGGAGGATTCATGGTGGACCTTGCGGTAAAAAATCTACCCGAGGGGATCCTTTACGATGCCCTCTGCGAAACAAAAACCTGCCTCCCCGATGCGATACAGCTTCTGACCCCCTGTACCACCGGCAACGGGTGGCTCACGGTCCTTCCCCTTGGGCGCTATGCGCTCAGCCTTTATGACAAGTATACCGGGGAAGGGGTTCGGGTGTTTCTGGATGTGAATAAAATGGAGCCCTGGCAGGAGGTTCGAAACTGGTTCATGAAGATAAAACCCAAGAAGGAACAGGATTCCGACAGGCTTTACCGAGAAATCCGGGAAGCCGGACAGGATCTGCTCAGCCTGCGGCGTATTCAGATCAAACCGGATTTCATCCAGGAGAAGAAAAAAGGAAAGGTTGCCCTGTGCCCTAAATGCGGCGAGTCCTATCCCGTCAGCGACGGGGACCTCTGCCTCGGCTGCCAGGGATCGGATCCATATCGTTAGATCAACGGACGCCCCGCCCCGTGCAGCATGGGGCGGGGCGCACCTCCCCCCTTTTGATCATGCGAGATCAAAAGTCGCCAATCACCGTCCTCCTTTGAGCTTCAGAATCACACGCCAACCGCCCTGGCTAAAAAGCCAGGCCCACTGCCGGACAGGTCGAACGTCCACCCCGACAGAGTCAGGGTGTTTTTCCGGCCCGGTATGTCGATAAAGACACATATCCCTTGACACCGGCCTCTTCCTTCCGATACAGAAGAAGCAAAAAACGAAGGGTGCACTATGATGAAAGACAGGAGCGGCAGCATCAGGAGATTTGAAGAAATAATCGATCGGGAGGTAGAAAGGCACCCCCACAACCAGCCTCTCCTTGAAGCTTTCCGCCCTTTGATTTTAACGAGAAACCGCCTCCTGGAAGAGTTGGAGCTGGAGGAAAATCCTCCTTTTCAGATCGACGAGATCCGCTTTCAGGGAGGAGTACCGGCCATCGAGCAGCACCCTTTGCTTTTGGAAAGTGATCCCTGGGAGGATCTTGTCCGCTCCCTGATCCCGGCTTTTCAGAAGGGCTTTCCCGATCTGAAGGAAGATCTTGACCGCCTGGAAAAGGCCCTTTCCGAAGGGGTGCTTGCCCTTTCGGACTATTTCACGAGAAAACGTGACGGACAGCAGAACCTTCTCTCCACCTGGGGCGGCACCCTTTCGATTGCCGCACCGCGAATCGGTTTTATTCTGAATTCCGCCTCCAGAATTGTCCTGGAAAAGAGGGCGCTGAAGATCGCCGAGCGGATCCAGGGGCTCAAATGGGAAAAAGGCTATTGCCCCATCTGCGGCTCTTTCCCTTCTCTGGCCGTCATTGGAGAAAAGATCGGCGAACGCCGGCTCCACTGCTCGCGCTGCGGGCACCTGTGGCGTTTCAGCCGGGTGGTCTGCCCTTATTGCGAATATGAAGGACAGGAGGGGATGGATTTTTTCCTGATTGAAGAAAGACCACAGGAAGCGGCCTTCACGTGCGATTCCTGTCAACGTTATCTTGTTACCCTGTACCGGGTCAGTGATCTGCACGACCGCGACCTGGACGTTTCAGCCCTTGGCCTCACCCATATCGACGTGATCATGCAGGAAAAGAATTTTGCCCCCATGACCGTCACCGACTGGAATGTTTTTTAGAACCGTTCGGTAAAGGAGTCCCGGTTGCTGCCAGGGCTCTCCGGCCGGCCGCCCTGTTGACGGTGACAGATCTCACCGGAATTTCTTCAGAATGCGCAGGAAAGAACGCCCTCATTTTTTCCATCACGGACATCTAGCAACCGTTCCAGAAATCCTCCTTCCGTCATCTCTCTTGTATTGTATTTTTTATAACATATGAATTTCCATGACAAAATGTGAGTTTTTTCCTTGACGCTGGAAGGAAAAAAACATAGGTATACCACGCGTGACATAGGTCAATTTTGGCATATTCATAAGGAGGTAGATATGGACATCACAAGGAGAGGTTTCTTGCACTTGTCCGGCGCTGTAGGATCAGGCATTGCCTTATCCACCCTGGGCATCAACCTGAAACCCACCAGAGCTTACGCAGATGAGCTCAACAAGATGAACCGGGTCAAGGCGGCAAAACAGGTAACAACGATCTGCTGTTACTGTTCCGTCGGCTGCGGACTCGTCTGCAGTGTGGACAAGATGACCGGAAAAATTTTCAACATTGAAGGGGACGCCGACCACCCCATCAACGAAGGGTCCCTGTGCGCCAAGGGTGCGGGCTTCTTCGACCTGACAGAGGCGAACAAGCACCGCCTCACAAAAGTCCTGTACCGGGCTCCCATGAGCGACAAGTGGGAGGAGAAGGATTGGGACTGGACGCTCAAACGGATCGCCCGCCTGGTGAAGGACACCCGGGATGCCGGCTTTGTCAAGACCAACGCCAAGGGCGAGGTTGTCAACCGATGTGAAACCATCGGCCATCTGGGCAGCTCCAACGTGGACAATGAAGAGTGCTGGCTCATGAGCGTCAAGTGCAGGGCGCTGGGGCTCGTCTACATCGACCACCAGGCCCGGGTCTGACACAGCCCATCGGTAGCGGCTCTGGGAGAGTCGTTCGGACGCGGTTCCATGACGAACCATTATTGTGACATCAAGAACAGCGACTGCATCCTCATTATGGGAAGCAATGCTGCGGAGCATCACCCCATCGCTTTCAAGTGGATCCTCCGGGCCAGGGAACTGAACGGGGCAAAAATCATCCACGTCGACCCCCGTTACACCAGGACATCGGCCCGCTGCGATTACCATGTCCCCCTGCGCTCCGGCACGGACATCGCCTTTCTGGGCGGGATGATCCATTACATCATTGAAAACAACAAGTATTTCAAAGACTACGTTGTCAATTATACCAACGCTCCCTTTATTGTAGGACCCGATTTCAATTTCCAGGACGGTCTCTTTTCCGGCTATGATCCGGAAAAGCGGAAGTACAACAAGGACACCTGGGTCCTCGAAAAGGACGACGCGGGCATTCCCAAGCGGGACATGACCCTGAGCGATCCCCGCTGCGTTTTCCAGATGCTGAAGGCGCATTACTCGCGCTACACCCTGGACAAGGTCTCCAGCATTACCGGTGTTTCCAAGGAAAATCTGCTCAAGGTTTACTCCGAATACAGCGCGACGGGTGTCCCGGACAAGGCGGGCACGGAATGTTACGCCCTGGGCTGGACCCACCATACCGTTGGGAGCCAGAATATCCGGACCATGGCCATCATCCAGCTCCTTCTGGGGAATATGGGCATCGCCGGCGGCGGCATCAACGCCCTCCGTGGTGAGCCGAACGTCCAGGGGTCAACGGACCATTGTATCCTCTATGGCAATCTGCCCGGGTACCTGAAGATGCACGTGGCTTCTCTGGATACGCTGGAGAAATATCTCCATAAGTACACACCGGAATCGAAAGACCCGCAATCGGCCAACTATTATTCGAACTATCCCAAGTTTCACGTCAGCTTTCTCAAGTCCATGTTCGATGACAAGGCAACGGCGGAAAACGAATTCGGCTATCCCTGGCTGCCCAAGCTGGATGACGGCGTGGCCTATTCCCTCATGCATCTCTTCGATAAGATGTACGAAGGGAAGGTCAAGGGGCTCTTCTCCGTAGCCAACGACCCGGCGGTCAGTTCCCCGAATGCCGGCAAGGTCCGGAAGGCCCTGGAGAAGCTTGATTGGCTGGTAGGCGAGAACATTTTCAACAACGAGACCTATGAGTTCTGGCGCGGACCCGGTGTCGATCCCAAAAAGATCAAGACGGAGGTTTTCCTCCTTCCCGCTTCCGCCACCATGGAAAAGGAAGGCAGCCAGAGCAACTCGGGCCGTTGGGTCCAGTGGAAGTACAAGGCGGCCGAGGCCCCCGG
The DNA here is from genome assembly GCF_040768185.1 of Syntrophus sp. (in: bacteria). Classification (NCBI taxonomy): domain Bacteria; kingdom Pseudomonadati; phylum Thermodesulfobacteriota; class Syntrophia; order Syntrophales; family Syntrophaceae; genus Syntrophus; species Syntrophus sp. (in: bacteria). The sequence continues at coordinate 8,380 of NZ_JAXGNC010000004.1, forward strand.
CGATGCCATTCCCGTCGGCGAGATGACGCTCAAGATCATGGACGCCGTCAAGGAACTTTATGCCAAGGAGGGCGGCGTTCATCCCGAGCCGATCCTCAACCTCAAGTGGGATTACACCGACAGCAAAGGCCGGTTCGACGCCCTGAAGGTGTCCAAGCAGATCAACGGCTATTTCCTTCAGGACACGGTCATCGAGGATAAGGCGAAGGGAACGACGACAACCTTCAAAAAGGGGCAGCTGGTACCGACCTTCGGCAATCTCCAGGCGGACGGTTCGACCTCTTCAGGCAACTGGATCATGGCGGGGAGCTTCACCGCCGACGGCGAGAACAAGATGATGAAGCGCGGGAAGGAAGATCCGACGGGTCTCGGCCTCTTCCCCAACTGGTCCTTTGCCTGGCCGGTCAACCGGCGGGTTATCTACAACCGGGCCTCCTGCGATATCTATGGGAAGCCTTACAATCCCAAGCGGAAACTTCTGGAATGGGTCGGCGATAAGTGGGTCGGAGATGTCCCCGACGGCCCCTGGCCGCCCATGGCGGATAAGGAGAAGGGGAAATACCCCTTCATCATGAAGACCGATGGCGTGGGCGCATTGTTCGGTCCGGGCATGGTGGAAGGCCCCTTCCCTGAGCACTACGAGCCCCTGGAAGGCCCCCTGACCAAAAACCCCATGTCGAGTCAGCTTATCAATCCGGCCATCGAGATCTTCAAGGGCGAACTCGACAAGGTGGCCAATGCCAGTGAGAAATATCCCTATGTCTGCACGACATACTCCTGCACGGAGCACTGGTGCTCCGGGGCTCTGACCCGATGGCAGGCCTGGCTCCTGGAGGCGATGCCGGAACTCTACATCGAAATCGGCGATCTCCTGGCAAAGGAGAAAGGCATCCAGAACGGTCAGCGGGTGAAGGTTTCCTCCATTCGGGGATCCGTGGAATGCGTTGCCATGGTGACCAAGCGTTTCACGCCCTTCCAGGTGGAAGGAAAGACGGTTCATCAGGTCGGGCTTCCCTTCAATTACGGCTGGCTCTTCCCCAAGGACGGTGGAGACAGCACAAATTTACTGACGCCCACGGTCGGTGACGCCAATACCTTCTGTCCGGAGTACAAGGCGTTCATGGTAAACGTGGAAAGGGCATAGGGGGGAGACGATGAAAACTGAATTCGTAAAACTGATCGATACAACGTTGTGCACCGCCTGCCGCGGTTGCCAGGTGGCCTGCAAGCAGTGGAATGAGATGCCCGGGCTGAGGACGAAACAGTGGGGCAGTTACCAGAATCCGCCGGATCTCCAGTGGAACACCTGGACTCTGATCCGCTTTCAGGAATACGCCCCCAACGAGGGCGACTTCAAGTGGCTCTTCCGGAAGGACGGCTGCATGCACTGCACCGATGCGGCCTGCGTCAAGGTGTGCCCCAGTGGCGCCCTTTATCACACGGAATATGGAACTGTGGGCATCCATCACGATAAGTGCATCGGCTGCAAGTACTGTATTTCCGCCTGTCCCTTTGATGTTCCCCGATATGACCGGGCGACGGACAAGGTCTATAAATGCGATCTCTGCTACACCCGGCTCCAGGGAGACCAGCAGCCGGCCTGCGTCAAGTCCTGTCCGACCGGAGCCCTGACCATCGGCCCCAAGGACGCCATGATCAAGAAGGCCTATGCCCGGGCGAAGGAACTTGGTGGAGACGCCAACGTCTACGGAGACAAGTTCGTCGGCGGAACCCATGTCATTTATGTGCTGGGTGAAAAGGCTGAGGTTTATGAGGGCCTGCCGAAGAATCCCAGTGTGCCGGTTACCACGGTGCTCTGGAAAGACATTCTGAAACCGCTGAGTCTCCTGGCCGCCGGCGGCGTCGTTGCGGGGTCGTTCCTGCATTATATTATCCACGGACCCAAACTGCCTGATGAAGATCAGGGACAAGATACGAAGGGAGGGGAATAATCATGAGAAAAGGATTAATTCAGGCCACGGACTCCTTTGAACGAATCGTTCACTGGTGTCTGGCCATATCATGCCTGGTGCTGTGTTTCTCGGGACTGGGGATCATGTTCCATTCCCTGAACTTTCTCGGTGAACCCTTCGGCGGACTGAAATCGTTGAAATACATCCACAACATCACCGCCCTCTTTTTTGCCCTTTCTCTCTTCTTCGCCATAGGCATGTGGTGGAAAGAGGCGGGGATCTTTGTTTTCCCGGAGGACATGGATTGGATCAAGTCCGCGGGCGGTTATCTCTGGCATGTCGATCAGGTTCCCGAGGTGGGAAAGTACAATCCCGGCCAGAAGATGTTCTTCCTGGTGGTGGCGCTTGGCGGGGCGGCCATGGTCTTTTCAGGTCTGATCATGCTCTTTCCCCTGAGCATTCCGGCCATGATCGTCCGGCTGATGTACCTGCTCCACGCCGCCGGGTTTGTGGCGATTTTCGCCTTTTTCTTCATCCACCTCTACCTTGGAACGGTAGGATCTCCCGGATCGCTGCCGGCCATGACCACGGGCTGGGTGACGAGAGCCTGGCTTAAAAAGCAGCATCCCAAGTGGCTAAAGGAGATGGAGGAACACGGGACGCTGGTGGTCTACGGCGAAGAAAAGCAGGAAGGGCACGGGCACGGTCATTAAGACAGGACCGGCAACATAAAATAAGGGTGCTTCACCCGATATGCATAAAAGGCAGAGTCATGTCCAATGGCTCTGCCTTTTTGCGTGGAGTCAGAACCACCCGAATATTTATGAACATGGCGCAATGAGGGATGGGATGGGCGGGGCTTGGAACAAACCGACCATTCAAGAAAGGGCCTTGACAATCTTTCTTCGCAAGCCTAGAATTTGAGGTGTATTTTTTGATGTATTGCAGGTAAATTCACACAGTTGACTTGTTGCCGGTTTGATATCGCGTCTCGAACGGATCCTCCTGCCATTCCTCTTCGCTCACCAACCCGCACGGAGGCGTAGAAGGGCGCACAGGTTTTTTCCTCAATCTTCTCTTAACCGCAGAAAGCATGGTGAACTCATGCATGCCTTGGAACCTCTCTTCAATCCAAAATCCATTGCCGTCATCGGCGCTTCGTCCGACGAATACAAGGCCGGATATCAGGTCCTGTTTTCGCTGAAGGATTTTCCCGGAAGGCTTTACCCGGTAAATCCGAAGGCCGACACGATTCTCGGATTTCAGGCCTATCCGAGAATTGCAGATATCCCGGAAAAGATCGACCTTGCCGTGCTCACTGTGCCCGCCGCGTCATGTCCCGACGCCATTGAGGAAGCAGGCAGGGCGGGAGCGAAATCCGCACTGATCATCAGCGGGGGCTTCGCGGAATCGGGAGAGGAGGGGAAACGATTGCAGGAGAGGGTTCTGTCTGCGTGCCGGACTTACGGGGTGCGCCTTCTCGGACCGAACACCGCCGGGTTTGCAAATCTTCATTCAACAGTCTCCGCCAATTTTCTTCCCTGGATCATGAAGATGAAGCGCGGCGGGATCGGCCTCGTTTCGCAGAGCGGGGCGATGACCTTCACGATCGCATCGCTTCTCTACGGCCGCAAGCTGGGACTCAGCATCGCCACGGGGACAGGCAACGGAGCCGATGTGGATACCGCCGACGCCGTTGACTACCTGGCTCAGCATTCGGAGACGAAGGTCATTCTCCTCTATTTCGAAGGAACTCCGAACGGCCGCCGGCTCTATGAGGCCGTAAAGAATACGGTAAAGAGCAAGCCCGTGGTCGTGCTCACGGTTGGAAAGGCGGATGTGGCCGACTTCGCCGCTTCCCACACGGGAAACCTGATGGGTTCATACGCCCTGAAATGCGCCGCCCTTTCGCAGGCCGGAGCGGTCATAGCGGATACGGTCGACGATCTTCTCGATGCCGCCGCGCTCCTGTCGCGCGTCAGGCTCGAACCAGGCCGTGAGCCCGGCGTGGGGCTGCTCACAGGCCAGGCCGGGCCCGGCATGGTCATCACCGATTACCTGAGGAGCAGGGGCGTCGTGCTGCCCGAACTGGGGCAAAGCGCCGTGGAGAAGATCAAAAAGCTTCTCCCCATGAGCTATATCAAGAACCCTGTGGATACGACAAGACCCGGGCCTTCTTTCAAGGATATTTTCCTCGCAATGGCCGAGGATCCTTCCATCGATGTTCTGATCATTTTCGCCATTTACGAACCTGCGGTTATTGACCCGATCGAACTGTTCACCACCATTCGCGACAGAACGAACAAACCGGTTCTTTTCGCAACAGCAGGCTTTCCTGAAGCCGTGGCCGAGGCGGTGGAAGCAGTCGAGCAAATGGGGGTCCCCGTCTTCACCTCCCCGGACAGCGTGTCCAGGGCGGTGACGGCGCTGGTCCGTGATTCAAAGGCGGCATACCGAGAAACGGGCGCAGCGGAAGAAGAATCCCCGGGGGAAATCCGATTCGCAGGCAAGGTTCTCACCGAAGCGGAGGGCAAGGACATCTTGAACGGAATCGGCATCGCAACACCGGAAAGGGCGGTCTGCTCCAATCACGATGAAGCGCGGCAGGCTTTCAGAAGGCTGAGAAAACCCTGCGCCGTCAAGGTGCTGGACAGCCGCATTACCCATAAGACCGAGGTCGGCGGCGTGCATCTGGATATTTACGGGGAGGATGAACTGGTGAAGGCCCTGGAGCTGATCGATGCGATAGGCAAAGAAGGTGAGAGCCCGAGGAAATACCTCATCGAAGAAATGGCGGAAAAGGGAGTCGAAATCATCATCGGAGCCAAGAACGACGCCAGCTTCGGCCCAAGCGTCCTGGCAGGGATGGGCGGCATTGCCGCCGAAGCCATGGGCGACACGAGCATCAGGCTTGCGCCGCTGAACCTTGAAGAGGCAAAGTCCATGCTGTACGAGCTGAAGGGCGGAAGACTCCTGGAAGGATGGCGCGGAGCGGCTCCCGCGGACATTGAGCGCGCTGCCGAGGCCATCGTGAAAATCGGTGGGCTGATCTCTTCACACCCTGAGATCAGGGAAATCGATCTCAATCCCGTGCGCGTTTACAAAAAAGGGATTCTCGCCCTTGACGCCCTGTTTGTCATATGATCACGGAAAGCCCTGCCCGTTCCCCGGGATCGCGGCAGATCGATCATCGGAACGCCAGGTGACCCGTGGGTTTCAAGCGCTCTTCCCGGATCGGGTACGTCGCCGTTGAGAATGTTCTGGTCCTGGATTACAGCGGCAATCCGGCGCTGGACGGCCGTCTGTTCAAAGGGCGAAGTGAGCGGACTCCGCTTCAGGGCGCCCCGGGAAGCAGGCGGATGATCCCGCCGTAGTTTTCATCGTCCGTTCCCACAAAGATCTGCCTGCCGCCCTCTTTGGTTTCGCGGACGGCGATGCTCTCGACTTTCAATCCGTCCAGGGTTGCCAACCGTTTTTCCCCGCCCAGCTCGACCGTCGGATTGCCTTCTTGATCGGCAAGGACCCTCCCGATCTGCCATACCACACTGCGGAACGGGCCGTCATCGATTCCAGGATCGCTGGCGGACGCGCTGTAGATGAAGCCCTCGCCGTCAACCGCCAGAGCAACGATGGGCCGGGTATTGATTCCGACGGGGTCTTCCGCGTGATACGTGACCTCCTTGAATGGCCCGAACAGGATTGGATCCAGGGAAAGTTTCGCCCAGCGGATTTTTGTGGACAGCAGGCCGCCGGCACGCTCCGCGTAAAGGAAAACCAGTTGCTGCCCGACCTGGCAGACCTCGGTAGCCTCGACATTTTCGACGGGAACGGGCCAGGATGCGTAAGACTCGATGGTCAGCGCCCCCCCATGATATCGTGCAAAGAAGATCCGCCGGGCCTCTTCGCCTGCCTGGCCGCTTTCAACCAGCAGAAAGCCCCTTCCACCCGGAATGCGGCTGGCGCTCTCCAGATCACTGGCGGAGCCGCCGGGTCCGGGAAATTTCAACTCCGGAGATTTCCAGGTGACCCCCTTGGTCTCGGATCTGGGAAGGCGGACAATGCTGACCCGGGGCAGTGCATTCTTCTCCCGACCGCCTTTGGTATCGTGAACGCCAAGAAACAGATCGTCCTCGATCCAGGCCAGTCCGCTCAGATCAAGCAGGGTTGCCGTGCCGACGATCCCCTGGGGCCGAGCCGAGGTCATTGCGCAACCCGTCAGCAGGATCAGGACGCCCAGCAAAACGATGGCGAAACAGATCTTCCGGCCATGCCTTTTGGTGTTACGTGCATTCATCTTGAGGCTCCTTCCGGTTCCGGCCCGATCGGCCGGGCTGGTCTCAGGCTTGAGATTTCCTCAAGAAAGATGAAGAGGATCCCTCCTCCCTGAGATAAAAACACCATCCCTTATTTCGGATATTATAAGAAAAGAAGCCCTGAAAAGTCAATGGCATCGCAGAGATAGATATCCGGGCATAAGCCGATCAACGGCGCAGGGCAGAGGAGCCGTCCTGACGAGGGAAATTTCAGTTGTTGGTGAAAACTAAACATGGTATTTAATAAAATTAATAAATCGTCCGGTTTTCATTATAGGAAACAGGAACTGGAGCCATCTCGATTCCGCTGCCGCCTTTGAAAGACAGCCGGTGAGAACACGAAAGAACTCCGGGGCCTTCCTGACTTCCGGGCTTGAATAGAGGAAATTTCAATGGAAAATCTGAAACTAGTGGCCGGGCTCGGCAAGGAGCGAAGTAAAATCCAGGTGGGGAATGCCGTGTTCGGTGAAAACCTGGTTATCATAGCAGGACCATGCAGCGTGGAGAGCGACGACCAGATCATGGAAACGGCGCTGGCTGTCAAGGCAGCCGGGGCCGACATCCTCCGCGGCGGCGCGTTCAAGCCCAGGACTTCGCCTTACGCCTTCCAGGGGCTGGGGCTGCAGGGCTTGAAATATCTTGCCAAAGCGGGAGAAGCCACGGGTCTGCCGGTGATCACCGAGGTGCTGGATACCCGTGATGTTTCCTGGGTTGCGGAATTCGCCCAGATGCTGCAGATCGGCGCCCGGAACATGCAGAATTTCTCGCTGCTGAAGGAAGTGGGGAAATGCCAGCGGCCGGTTCTGCTGAAACGAGGCATGTACTCCACTTTGGAGGAATGGCTCAATTGCGCCGAATACATCATGAACGAGGGAAATCCTCAGGTTGTACTCTGCGAGCGGGGGATCCGCACCTTCGAAACCTACACGAGGAACACACTCGATCTTAGCGCTGTTCCAGCGGTCAAGGAAATCAGCCATCTGCCGGTAATCACGGACCCCACCCACGGCACGGGAAAAGTCAGCCTCATCAAACCCATGTGCCTGGCCTCCGTCGCGGCCGGGGCCGACGGAATCACACTGGAAGTCCACCGGAATCCACCGGAAGCCCTCAGTGACAAGGATCAGGCGCTGACCCACGGCGAGTTTGACGAAATCGTAAAGGAAGTCAGACTCCTGGAACGCTATATGAAGGAGAAAAAAGATGCACTTAGCTGAAATACGGGCCGAAATCGATCAGACGGATATGCAGATAGTCAAGCTCATCAACCAGCGCATGGAATACGTGTTGAGGACCGGCAAACTCAAGCAGTTCATCCTGGACCCTGCCCGCGAGGAGCAGGTTTTAAAACAGATGCTGTCCCAGGCCCGTGGGCTGATCCGCCCGGAATTCATTACGGAGCTTTATCAGTCGATCATCTCGGAAAGCAAACTGCTGCAGGAGCGAAACCTTAAGCTGGTGGGCTTTCAGGGAGAGCACGGGGCCTGGGGCGAGTTGGCCGTCCGCCGCTATGCCGAAGACATGATCCCCATTCCCTGCATGGAATTCGCCCATGTGTTCGAGGGGGTGCGGGACAAGGAGCTGGACTTTGGGATGGTGCCGGTGGAAAATTCCCTGGAAGGCGCCGTGACCGAAGTCAACGACATCCTGGTAGAGACGGAGCTTAACATCGCCGGCGAGGTCGTGGTTCCCGTTCGCCAATGCCTCCTGGCCCTGCCCGGTACCGACTACCGGGAGATCAAGGTGGTTTATTCCCACCCCCAGGCCCTGGCGCAGTGCCGCAGCTTCCTGTCGCGAAACAAACTGGAGCCGCGCCCCTTTTACGACACGGCCGGCGCGGCGCGCTGGCTGTCCCAGGAGCGGCCGAGTTCCACAGCGGTCATCGCCAGTCCGATTGCCGCAGAACTCTATGGTCTGGACGTCATCAAGGAAGATATCGGGGACAACACGGATAATTTTACCCGCTTTCTCCTGATCTCCCGGGAGCCCAGTGCCACTCCCGGAAATAAATGCTCACTGGTCTTTTCCACGCAGCATCGGGCCGGTGCCCTTTTCGAAGTCCTGCAGGTGTTCGCCGAAAATGAGATCAACCTTACGCGAATCGAATCCCGGCCCATCCGCCGGAATCCCGGCGCCTATGCGTTTCTTCTGGATTTTCTGGGAAGGGAGGATGATCCGGTCGTTCAAAAAGCGCTGGGAAGGATTCGGGAAATGACGCCCATGTCCCGGATCTTGGGCTATTATCCCGAAGCCGCACCGGCCCGGTAAATTGAACCGGCTTTCCCGGGCGAGAAGGTGCCAGAGGCTCAGGCGTTGGCGAGTGAACGGATTGCCGATGCGCTCAGCTCAGGTGGCATCCGCGATGCCGCCCTGTCGTCTCCCTGGGCGCGAATCGGTGCTCGCCTTCAGGCAGGACTCTCCGGACTTTTCCATCCTGCTTCGTGCGGCTTGAATCGTAAGGCTGCTTTTCGGCCTTGCGTCCAACGCTGTTTCTCCGGTCAATCTCTATGGTGACAGGCCGTCCGTTGGCCGTTAACGTCCGCAGGGCCTGCGCCATCTTCCGGGCAAATCGGCTGTCAGCCGTCAGGATGGAGGTGTTGTTCATCACTTCGATTCCGTCCAGGCGAAGCTGCGGTATCCCCATGGCATGAGACAGATCGCGCATCAGGCCTTTCTGGCTGATGCCGTCTTTCTTTCCGGCATTGATCAGAAAGCGGGTTGATTTCCTGTGAACCGGTGAAAAGGATTTTCCGGCCTCCCGAATCTTTTTCTTAACGGTCACCTTTTCGACGACATTCAAGTCCGGTGCGTTCCGGTAAGACGCCAGAAAACGGTTAAATTCCATAGAAACAAAACGTTTGATCAGTTCCTCCCGGTCGAGGGTTTCCAGGGTCCTGGAGATAACGGGCAGAAAGGGGTCGATCTGTTCCGGATCGATCTCGGCCTGCTTGACGGCCTCCATGTGGCTGAGGAGCCTTTTTTTACAGATCTCATGACCGGAAGGGATGCGGCCTTCCTCGAAATTCTTCTTGAGACTCCGCTCGATGCCCCGGAGTTTGTACTTTTCCCGCACACCGATCAGGGCGACGGAAATACCCGCCTTTCCCGCACGGCCTGTGCGGCCGCTCCGGTGCGTATAGCCTGAAGGCTCGTCCGGGAGACTGTAATGAATCACATGGGTCAGATCGTTGACATCCAGCCCCCTGGCCGCCACATCCGTGGCCACCAGCATCCGGATATTTCTGCTGCGGAATTTGTGCATCACGTGGTCCCGCTGGCTCTGGGAAAGCTCACCATGGAGGGCATCGGCGCTGTAGCCATCCTCGATCAACTTTTCAACGATGTCGCGCGTCTCCAGCCGCGTCCGGCAAAAAATGATCCCGTAGAGATCCGGGGTCATATCGGCAATGCGCCTCAGGGCCTGGTAACGGTACCGGTCTGACACGACATAATAGACGTGATGGACATTTTCCGCCCCGGCATTGCGGCGGCCAACGGTGATTTCAACGGGATCTTTCATGTAATCCGATGCAATCCCGGCTACTTCACCCGACATGGTCGCAGAAAAGAGCAGGGTGTTTTTTGAATCGGGTGTTTCAGCCAGAATCGCGTTCAGCTCTTCCCTGAAACCCATCTGCAGCATCTCATCCGCTTCGTCCAGGACAACCCAGTTCAGGGCGGAAAGATCGACGGACTGCCGGCGGATCAGATCATAAAGGCGCCCCGGAGTGGCCACGATGATCTGCGCCCCTTTTTGAAGTTCATGAATTTGATGAACAATGCTCGCCCCGCCGTAAACCGAAGTGATTCTCAGGCCCGGAACGTACCGACCTATCAGGTTCAGATCTCCAGTCACCTGAACACAGAGCTCACGGGTCGGGCACAGGACCAGAGCCTGGGTTTGCTTTCTCCGCACATCCGTCAACTGGATCAGCGGTATGCCGAAGGCAGCCGTCTTCCCCGTTCCTGTTTGCGCAAGTCCGACCACGTCGACCTGCTGCTTCAGGAGAATTGGAATAACCTTTTCCTGCACCGGCGTCGGAAGAGAAAAACCCAGCCCGTCCAACCCTTTAAGAATATCGGCCTTCAGCTCAAGCTCATCAAATGTCTTCATATCTTCTTCTATGTAACAATCCCTTTCACAAAATCCGGGCGGACGGAAACAAAGCGATTCCGCTCTACACAACAGGGGACAAGGCTTAGCACCTTGTCCCCTGTTGTGTTCAATCAGCTCTTTTTTCCGGCCGTCCTTCTCGGGCTAACGATGTCGGCGTTCCATGCGGCTCCCTGGCGCAGACGGCCTGAGCCTGTCGCCGCCTCCTTCTCGCCGGCCTTGTTATCCCCTGAAGCTCAACCCGATATTACAGTAATTCAACATTGTCCGCCGCGGGACCCTTGTTGCCCTTGACAACATCGAACCTGACTCTGGCTCCCTCCTCGAGGGCCTTGTAACCATCCATTTTGATAGCGGAAAAATGAACGAATACGTCATTTCCATTGTCCTGTGCGATAAAACCAAACCCCTTGGACGCGTTGAACCATTTTACTGTTCCTTCTGACATCTTTAACAACTCCTTTTTGTGGTTTTCTTCCTGAAAACCCATTCAATTAATTAGGTCCGCATGGTCCGTAGACCACTCGAACCGGCAGAGCCCGTTTTACCCAACAAAAAACCGCACGCCCTCGCCTGAGGATTGTGCGGTTCTCTTTAATGGATTTTATTTAATATAAAACGGACACTGCACAAACATGAGAGTTACTACCATAGTCGAAACCGGGATGCAACTATTTTTTTAACCTTTTTAAAAATCTTTGAATCCCTCGTCTTCCATGGGAAGAATCTCTTCGGGAGAAACCGCGCGGGTTCTTCCCGAAGCCAATAGCTTCCGGCCCTTCAAATCAGGTTTGAAATTGGACAGGACGGCCCGTTTGGCGCCGCTTCGGCCCGAACGGCCAGACCGGTCCGTCTGCAAAAGAGCCCTTGATGCGCCTCTTCCACCGGCAGACGTTACCGCATGGCTGGAGCCTCCTACAATCTGGACCAGCTCTGCAACGTAGCCCTTCATCTGCTCAGCCTGAGCGTTCAGTTCCTCTGATGCACTGGCGGATTCTTCCGCATTGGCCGCAGTGCGCTGCGTGACTTTGTCCATCTCCGCAACGGCGATGTTGACCTGGGAAATGCCATGGGACTGCTCCGAAGTGGCAGCCGCAATTTCGTCGACCAGGTCTTTGATCTTGCTGGCCACAGCCATCTGGTCCTTGAACGCATTCTGGGTCTGCTGGGTGGATTCATTCCCTCTCTGAATGGCCTTGATGGTGTTTTCAATGAGACTGCTGGTGTTTTTCGCAGCATCGGCGGATCTCATCGCCAGATTTCTGACCTCTTCGGCCACCACGGCGAAACCGGCGCCCGCCTCGCCTGCCCGGGCCGCTTCCACCGCGGCATTCAAGGCCAGAAGATTGGTCTGGAATGCGATTTCATCAATGGTCTTGATGATTTTATTCGTTTCTTCACTGGACTTGACCACCTCCGAAACGGCGCCAACCAGGTTCTCCAGCTGCTCTCTGGTGTGGGCCTGATACTTGCCCACTTCCTCCATCAAAGATCTGGCCTGACTGGCGTTATCGGCATTCTGCTTGGTCATTGAAGACATCTCTTCCAGTGAAGAGGAAGTTTCCTCCAGGGAAGCCGCCTGCTCTGAAGACCCTTCCGCCAGGATCTGGCTGGAAGATGCGACCTGCGATGACGCAGCGGACACCTGTTCCGCTCCGTCTGAAAGTCCCGAAACGACCTGGTTGATCGGGCGCGTAATGGAAACGGAGATCAACAGACCGAGCCCTACGGCCAGGACCATGCCCAGAATGGTGATGATACCGGCCAGCCACACCGCACGGTTGGCAATTCTGCTGTTGTCCTCCGCTCGTTGCTTTGCCTGCTTCATCTCCCCTTCATTGAGCTTTTCCAGATCGCCTGTGATGGCTTGACCCAGCGGGTTTGCCACCTGAATTACGGCCATGGCTTCATCTCTCTTGCCCGCTGCCGCCAGCCCCACCATTTTATCGCAGTTGACAAGATACTGCTCGTGATTCTTCTTGATCCTGTTGACAAGATCCCGTTCCTGATCGCTTGTAACCGTCTTTTCATAGTTATCGATCAGCCCTTTGATTTTTGTATCCATTTCCTTGACCGTTCCAAGCACCGAGCTGATGTCCTTATCCAGGGCAAACCTGTTCACCAGGCTATAGATCATCACAACCCGCAGATTCATATAGGCCTCATTGACCTTGCCGATCATACCCAGCCCAACGGTATTTTCCTGATACAGCGCCGTATCGGCATTTTCTATCTTTTTGATCTGCGTAATTCCGATCAGCCCGATGACCAGTGCAATCAATGCCACCACCACGAACCCGCCAGTCAATTTGGCACTTAATCTCATCCCTTTCACGCCTTACCTCCTGAATTTCTCTTGTTATTAGATGATTAATCCCATATCTTGGCCCACGAACCCGACAGCCTGATGTTCCTCTGACGCAGTCAATAACCGTGCCATGGCCACCCTTTTGTTGGGGACTGTTAAGGCAAATTAAATGCCATAGATTGAGAACAGGGGAAAAACAGGGGTGAAATGCAAAAAAGGGAAAGTCACAGGCGGACAGGGAACGATCAGGGACCAGGGCATCGGAGGATCACACAGATTCACGGAGACTTTTTTGTCGTCGGCAGGCATAACCAGATTTTGACGGGCACCGTCCTTTTTATGCTTTTTCCAGTTCCGGCCTTCGAGACAGCCGGATGGCCGCGGCGGTGTATCCCGTCTCTTTCCTGCGTATTCCAGAACCCTTCGGCCTCTCATCTTGGCCGGATCATCGATCGACGGAACGGGATGCCGCCGCAGGAAACGGCACTTCGCCTGCTCAAAGAGGCCGGATGGCAACGAACTCCACGGTGCCTTTCAAGGCATCGGCAACCTGCTGATGGAACCGGGAAGGGAAACGGATACAAAAACCGCAATCAGAACTGATGTGGCGGGGAACAGGTATCAGCTTGAAAGGGATGTTTCCTGATATCATTATTTTTTCCGCTTTCAGAGCATGACTGACGGAATCGAACAGAACCACCTCATAAACTTCTGTCATCATATTGTCCATGACGCGCTCTGCCGGATGTGCCGCCGGCTCTCCGGCATAAACGCCTCATCAAAAAAAGACTTTTTCCCGCCGCTGGGAAAAAGGGGGCGGTTTTTTGCATTTTACAATACGGGGAACCGGGCTATCACGAGCAACACGTTCCCGGAATACCGCCACAGCTCCGACCAAGGAGGAAGCCATCTTGTCGGCGTCATCAGAAATGCAAACCCTGTATCGTTACCTGCTGACCATCATCAGGATCTTCAATTCTGATGTCCCAGGCCTTGCATCGCGCAACCGATACTGCCGGAAAACCCTTTCCTCTACAAGGGCAAAAGCGGCTGTCCCCCGCCTTTCATCGGGCAGGATGATGGCGCTCCTCTTGACCGTGGCGGGATATCTTGCGATCAGCGTCGCTTTTCCCTGCCGGGTGTCAGCGGCCGGCGGCCTTGAGAAGCCCGGGCTCCCCTCCATAGGGTCCGGATTATACGAACTTTACATCTTTACCGATTATTTCTGCGGCCCCTGTCAGGCCCTGGAAGAGGAGTTGGATTCCACCCTGCAGGAGTTGATTAAAAGGAACGCCGTTAAAATTCATTTTGTCGATCTTCCCATTCACAGGGAGACGGTTCTGTTCAACCGCTATTTTCTTTACGCCGCCTGCGCCTCGGGTTCCAGCAGGAACGTTCTCAGAGCCCGGCGGGAGCTGTTTTCCCTTGCTGAACACCAGGATACCGTCGACGAACAGAAAATCGTCCGCAGATTCGAACAACGCAACATCCCCTTCAAAGTCTACGACTTAAAGCCCGTATATCCCGAATTCAACCGCATCATCAGGCAGTTTAATGTCCATTCGACACCCACGTGCGTCATCAAATTCAACCCCGCCGACATCCGCAGCTACAGTGGAGTTTCCCGAATCAGGCAGGGCATGGCCGTGCTGCTTGCCGCGACGGCCGCGTCGAAATAACCCGGCCTGGATCGTTACACGGTCAAAACCCTTGCAACGTTTGTTTTCTCCATACGATACCCGCCTTCTTGTGTAAACCGGGGACAGATCCTCTTCAGGAAATCACATCTGGCATCCCGGGCAGAACCATGTTCCCCGCCCCAGAAGCCGCTCCCTGTGGACTAGTTCCCCGCACCGGTGGCACTTCTGCCCTTCACGGCCGTAGACAAGAAGCTCCTTCTGATATTCACCCTTGTTGCCAAAGAGATCACGCCAGTCGGAGATGGACGTCCCCCGGCAGTCAATGGCTTTTGTCAGGACCGCCCCAATCGCCTTTTCAACATTCCGCCAGTCGTCGGGCGAGAGGCCGGCTGTCTCGCGCCGGGGGCTCAATCCCGCCCGGTAGAGAATTTCACAGGCATAGATGTTCCCTATTCCCCGGATGATCCCCTGATCCATCAGAAAAGACTTCAGCGGACGCCTTCTTTTACAGCCCTTTGCGATCAAGGTTTCAGCGCATCGGGAAGCCAGCGCGTCAACAGCCCCGTCGTGCCCTTCTCCCCCCCCCGCCAGCGACAGGGTGGCAAAACGCCGGGGGTCCACGATAACCACCTGGTGAGAGTACAAATCGAAGACAAGGCGACAATGCATCGGCAGCGCTGCCTCCTTTTCCTGCCAGAGCAGCCGCCCTGTCATTCTCAGGTGAATTTCCAGCCTCCTCCCGTCATCCAGCCCGATGACGATCCATTTTCCCCTCCGCGTCACGGAAATCACCTGCTGCCCCTTCACATGTTCAGGCAGTTGCAGCCTGCTGTCCAGGATGGATATCCCCGCGATCCTTGAAGAGACAATTTTCGATCGCAACTGTCGGCAGAGGGTTTCAACTTCGGGAAGTTCAGGCATAAGGCGGCTCTTTTCCGACTCTGACGTCTCGATTTTCGATCCGATCCGTGTCTATTCTCCTGCTGTTCGGGGGCAGGCAGCGCAACGATGCGACACGCAGCGTATTGCCTGGACACGGTCGTCGTTCTTTGGTAAAAATATCAGTAATATCAAAGGTCTGATATTGACATTATCCATATCATGTTCCCTAAGTCTTGGCAATGGTGAAGGCCGCGGAGCATTTGGTCATCCGGCCGCCCTGACGTCCGGCCGGATGCCGGGAGGGATCAGGTGTAGGATTTCCAGGGATTCACCATGAGCATCCCATGGATAAAACAGTTGCTTTTTGTGCGTTTATTTTATAGAGCACTGACGGCGAAAGTTGTCGCCTCATACTCAACGCCGTGTCGACGACTTCAGGGAAGGAGAAAGCACCGGATGAGAATAATCCCTCGAGAAGAAAAGTTTTTCGATCTTTTCGAAGAGCTGGCGGTCAAGATCGAAGAGGGCGGTCTTCTGTTCATGGATATCCTGGAAAATTATGACCAGGCGGAACCCAAGATTGTCCGGCTCAAAGAAATCGAACACGAGGCCGACGTCATCACGCACCGGACCTATGAGAAAATGCACCGGACCTTTCTCACCCCTCTCGATCGGGAAGATATTTATGCCCTCGTCAACAAGATGGACAGCATTCTGGATATCACCGAAGCCTGTGCCATTCGAATGTCCCTTTACCGGATCAGGGAGCCGGCCCCGGAGCTGAAGGAACAAACCCGCATCCTCAACAAAGCGATTTCCAAGGTGAAGGAGGTCGTCCACGCCCTGAGGAACATGAAAAATGCCCGGATGATCATCGACGCCTGTGTGGCGATCAACACGGCGGAGAATGAAGGTGATGTCGTTCTGAGAACGGCCGTCACCAGGCTGTTCGAACATGAAAAGGATGTGGTCGAACTGATCAAGTGGAAGGAAATTTTTGAACGGATTGAAGAAGCCATCGACACCTGCGAAGATGTGTCCAATATTGCCGAGGGAATAGTCCTGAAAAATGCTTGATTCTCTTGCCTTTGTCATTTTTCTGGTTGCAGTGGCCCTGGTCTTTGACTTTATCAACGGCTTTCATGACTCCGCAAACTCCATTGCAACCATCGTCTCCACTCAGGTGCTTCCTCCAAAATATGCCGTCATCTGGGCGGCCTTTTTCAATTTTGCCGCAGTCTTCTTTATCGGTGTCCCCGTCGCCAAAACCATCGGCACCGGCATCATTCACCCGGACATCATCGATAACCTCTTGATTTTTTCCGCTTTGGGCGCCGCCATTATCTGGAACCTCATCACCTGGTATTTCGGACTGCCCAGCAGTTCCTCCCACGCGCTGATCGGGGGACTGATCGGCGCCGGCATGGTCAAGGGCGGTTCATCGGTCCTGGTCTGGTCGGGAATCACCAAGGCAACGATTTTTATTGTCGTTTCCCCCATGATCGGTATGATCCTGGGGCTTGCGCTGATGATCCTCGTCCTTAACCTGAGCCGACGGTCCAACCCATCCAAGCTGGACCATATCTTCCGCAAATTGCAGCTCTTCTCCGCAGCCACCTACAGCCTGGGGCACGGTATGAATGACGCCCAGAAAACCATGGGCATCATCGCCATGGTGCTTTTCGGCAAGGGACTGCTGGGGCCGACCTTTTACATTCCTTTCTGGGTCGTGTTTCTCTGCTATTTCGTCATTGCCATGGGAACAGTTTCCGGCGGCTGGCGGATCGTAAAGACCATGGGCACACGGATCACCAAGCTTCGTCCCATGGGCGGGTTCTGTGCGGAAACGGCGGCGGCCATATCCATTATCGGGGCCTCGCTCGCCGGCATTCCGGTCAGCACCACCCATACCATAACGGGGGCGATCGTCGGCGTCGGCTCCACGATCCGTCTCACCGCAGTCCGCTGGGGCATCGCCGGAAACATCATCTGGGCCTGGATTCTGACGATCCCCGTATCTTCCTTCATCTCCGCCTTGCTTTACTTTATCCTGAAACCCTTCCTCCAATAAGACAAGCCCCCTCTTCAACCGCACTCTCGGCGCTGTCAAATCCTCGACAGAACCTTCAAGGGACAGAGGGCCCTTCGGTCTGAACATGGCCCTACTCCAGAACGTCAAGATCCTGGTAGAGCTGTTCGCACATATGACAGACGGACTGCATGAGCGAGGCAATAATCGGCCCCGGCACGAAACCTGAAAAACCGAAGGGAACGATCGCCGTAACGACCATGATCAGGCCCCACAGCATGGGCCCTTCAATGCCGACGATCCAGAAGGCCAACGCGCCCAGCATCCCCTGCAATCCACCGATCAGCAGAGTGACCTTGCGTGTTGATTTGGCTGTGATGATGAATCTGTCAAAGAGCATCCGCTCCTGCTGGTTGCCCAGGGGAAGGAGTCGAATGGTTATCTCCAGGAGTTTTCCCCCGCCCCGGATGAAAAAGAAGAGGATGCGGAGCATTACGGCGGACCTGAAGCGGCGAAGCTGCAATCTTCGAAACGGGCTGGACCCAATCGCTGCGTGCATAAAGAAGAAAATCGGGAAAGAAGCTGGCATTGTAATTGCTAATCAATAAGGAAAGGCAAACATTCAAAGGGGAGCTCGGAGATGAAAGACGTTACAGAACGGCCGGGAAACAGACGCTTCCAGTAATTCTGGCCATAACATCGCTGCCACCCGCAAGCATCCGACGCTTCTCCTTCCACCTGGCCTGATAGTTTCCTGAGATCGATTGAGCGCTCACGAAATGACTCGGAACCTGCCGGACATGATCATCAGGACATCGCCTGGGTTCCTTTGAACCAATATAGACAGCCACTCTTTGGATTTTTCTCCACCCGGAGGAACAGTTCATAGAACGCTATAACATTCAGGATACTCCAAGCCAGACCATGTCGTCAACATGGCTATGGAAATCCGGGCCGTGAAACCGAGTGATTGTGTCACAGGCGGAAGCGACCCGGAATCCATACCCTTCATTTTCCCATGAAAGCAGATGATTTTGAGACCATTTTCAATGCAGATCCTTCAACCCGGTCAGGGGCCTTCCGCCTGTGGGTTGCCGTCATGCTGGATGCGGTCCTGACGCTCAAAGGAGAACGGCCGGGATCAAGAGAACTGGCGGAATCCTTTATTTTCGACAGGGGAAACGTTTTTCTGGAGCTCATCTGCGGCGTCATGAACATTGAGCCGTCACAATTCCGGAAGCATCTTAAACAGGAGATCCTGGCTTCTAAGCGGATAGCGATCTGGCGTAGTCAGACCGAGCAGAAGCTGCAGGTTCAGTCCTTGTCTGACAGGACGGGAATATAACCGGCGGCTGAAGCCAAAGGGCGCTTGGCGGGAATCAACGAAATCTTCTTTTCCGGCTCCTGCGGACCGGAGACGTCCATGCCGGACAGGAACAAGCCAAACCGGCCCTCGCATTAACCTCTTGACATCACGCATGGATCCGATATTCTGAATCCATTCAAAACGTGTCGTTGGGGGGTAAAAGGATGGACAAAGAGGATCTGGAGGTCGTGCTTAAGCTGCTGGAAGAGAACGGTCTGATGGAGGCCCTTGCGGATTGCAGGAAACAGGGGATCGATCCAAGGGAAATCGTCTGCGACTTGATTGCCAAGTCGGAAGAGCTGGAAGAAATGGAATGGTGATCACCGGATTTCAGCCGAAAAGTCAGCACGTGATGAAGGCGGAATCGTATTGACAGGACCAAGCGGGTGCATGGGACGTCATCATCGTTTAGATTGGACGCCGAGACGTATCAACCGTTTTCGGAAATACGGCTATTGAGATGACTCAGCGGCCAGAAAGCAACGGATAAACAAGGCGGGCGGAAACGTCCGCCTTGTTTATCCGGGCACCACTCGAAAGCGGCCATCCGGAAGGGGGAGAAACAGACCGGGCAGGATCATCACCGGTGGGCCCTCCCGCCCTTTCAACCACCCTTCGTTATTTCCGGAATCTTTTCCTGATCGCCAGAAGGCCGGCCAATCCGGGGGCAAAGAGAAGGAAGGCACCGGGAAGCGGCACGGGATTGGCGGTAACCTGCAGATTCTCGATGGCCCACGATTCGTCGGTGCTGCCCTGCCACCCGCTCCCGCTGGCAAAGAATTCGATGCTCAGGGTGGATGAGCTATGGGCCATCGAAAGAAGCGATTCGGGACCCATGTCGAAGGCGCGGTCTGCCCAGCCGGAAAATCCCCGATTATACATCGTTCCAAGCTCCATTCCTCCGTAAGTGATGCTTCCACTCGCGATGGCCGCGGTGATCTGGAGAACAGGGGTCCCGTCAATTTTCACATTGAACCAGTCCGGTGAAACGGAGCCGTTGCTGCTGTCCCAGGAATCAATGAAGGCGAAGAGAAAATTGACGTCGATCGAAGTGTGGGCGGGCAGGTTGCTCAGCGTCAGCACCGTACTTCCCGCTGGGTTTCCCGTAGTCGTATTGCGGAGGAAATTCCCAGAAAAGCCGTCGGCACTGTAGCCCTGCACGCCTTCCGTGGTAACGATACCCGACAAACCTCCCGCAACACCCCCATAAAAGGATTCCGCCCCGTCGAAATCGTTCGAGTAAACCACCAGGGGCGCCGCGCCGGCCATTGAAACGATTCCGAAAAGCAATCCAGCGGCAAGCAGGAACATCATGCGCATGTGGCATCTCATTCCTTTCATAAACAGACCCTCCTTTAAATTAAAAAATGACATCTTTTTTTCCAAAAAGCCGTTGCCGATTCTTCATGCCATGAAACCCGCATGAACCTCAATCTCATAACGTTTTTATAATGGGGCGGATAAAATAAATCAATCAGGTAAACATGGTATTTTTTCTAAGGATTCCTCGTAAGGATTACGCCAAAAGCACAACCGCGAAAATTTTTTCGGGTTTCCGATGACGTGGAGGATCTGCTGTCGCGTGAAGCTGGCTCTTCAGCCTCCATCAGGACGTCAACAGGGTGACATCTCCCGAGAAGATCCTCTGGAGGGTGCCGTCGGGTTCCTTAAGGATCAGAACGCCGTGTTCGTCCACTTCCTGGACTTCTCCGGTGTACCGCCGGCCCGGAAGATCAACGGCGATCCGGTTGCCCACAATGTCCGCCAGAATTTTCCAGCGCGACAGGATGGTATTGAAATGGCCCTGGCAGAAGAGGGTGTAGGTTTTTTCAAGCTCCTCCAGCCAGGCCCTGAGCAGGAAAATCCGAGGAAATGGCTTCCCTTGCTCGATGAGAACGGAGGTTGCCGGCATGCGGAGGCCGGGAGGAAATGATTCCCGGGGTATATTGACATTCAGACCCAATCCGATAACGGCAAAATCCAAGGAGTCCATCTCTGTTCCGATTTCTGTGAGGATTCCAGCCAGCTTCCGACCGTTCACCAGAATGTCGTTGGGCCACTTGATGCGGACCGTCAGACCGGTCCGGTTCTGTACCGCATCGGCGGCCGCCACGGCCGCCATCAGCGTCAGCTTCGGGGCTTCACTGAGGGGAAGATGGGGGCGGAGGATGACGGTGGCGTAAATTCCCTGGCCGGGCGGCGAAAACCAGACCCTCCCCCGGCGGCCCCGGCCCTGGGACTGCCCTTCGGCGATTACCAGGGCGCCCTCCGGTGCACCGTCGTAGGCCAGCGTTTTGGCCTGGTTGTTGGTGTTGTCCGTTTCCTGAAAATGAAAAATCGGCTTCTGACCGATAAGGCTCGTGTCGAGGCCCTCCCGGATCTCGCCAGCCAGGAGGCAGTCGGGGATTCTGCGCAGGGCATACCCTTTGCGCGGGGATGATTCAATATCATATCCCTCCCCTTTCAGTCTGCTGATGTGCTTCCAGATTGCAGAGCGGGAAATCGCCAGCCGGGAACTGACCTTCTCTCCGGAAACAAACCGTCCCTGCTCTTCTTTAAGGTATCGGAGCAACCGTTCCTTGGTGTTCATCGTGGGCGGAATATCATTGAGGCCCATATTTGTCAACCCGTTTCCAATTACCGGTTGACAAAGCCCTGCGCCTCTGATAGGCGATGACCTTTATCAAGCAACAGGAGAGCACTTTCATGATCTTGGACCCCACGGTAAATAAACTGGCGCAGAAAATCCTCGACGAGGGCCCCGATGCCCTCTCCTTTGAAGAGGCCTGTTCCCTGACGGAGCTGCCTTCCCGCTCCACGCCGGATTTCTTCCTTGCCGCCTGCAAAATCCGGCAGCATTATCAAAAAGACGGCATCGTGCGCTGCTCCATTCTCAATGCCAAATCAGGAGCCTGTGCCGAGAACTGCGCCTTCTGTTCCCAGTCGGCTCATCACCGGACGGACATATCGAAATGGCCGCTGATGTCTGCAGAAGCCATGATTTCCGAAGGTCGGCGGATGGATGCAAACGGGGCGACCCGCTTTTCCATGGTCACCAGCGGCACCAAACTGAACGAGAGCGAAATTGAAACGATCGCGCAGGCGGCATCAGCCCTTAAGAAATCAACCCCTCTCACCGTCTGCGCCTCCCTGGGGCAATTGACGGCTTCTTCTGCAGAGCGGCTCAAGGCCGGGGGCGTCACCTTTTATCATCACAACCTCGAAACGGCTCGGAGCTTTTTCCCCGAGATCTGCACCACCCACAGCTACGACGAAGACATCGAGACGCTCCGCATCGCGAGGAAGGCGGGCCTTCGCCTTTGCAGCGGCGGCATTTTCGGCCTTGGAGAATCGTGGGAGCAGAGGGTGGAAATGGCGTTTACCCTGAGGGAACTGGATGTCGATGGGATTCCGATGAACTTCCTCAATCCCCGGCCCGGAACAAGGCTGGAAAACCAGCCTCTCCTGGCAACTATGGAGGCCCTGCGCATCGTCTCCCTGTACCGCTTCATCCATCCCGCCAGGCCTCTCCTCATCTGCGGCGGGCGGGAAATCACGCTGAGGGACTTTCAGTCCTGGGTGTTTCTCGCTGGAGCCAGCGGCGTCATCGTGGGCAATTACCTCACCACCCAGGGCCGGGATGTCGGAATGGATCAGGACATGATTGCAACGGCGCAGGAATTTGCATGACTTCCAGACACTTTCCCCTCTGGAGAAAATCCAGCAGGATCCTGGTGACCTGTCCAAAGGGAATCGCTTCCTACCTGAAAAGCGAAATCGAGTTGCTGGGCTTTCCGATAGAATTGGAGCGGGAAGCCGCCATCGTGACCGAAGGCACACTGGGAGACACCCTGCGACTGAACCTTTCCCTGCGCACGGGGCACCGTGTTCTCTACCTGATGGCCGAAGGCGAGGCCGGCGGCCCGGACGATCTCTATCGCTGGCTTCACGGCCTTGCCTGGGAAAACGTTCTCCATGAAGACGGCTATCTCTGCGTTACCTCCACGGTGGATCATCCCTCCATCAGGGACACCCGTTTCGCCAACCAGAAATGCAAAGACGCCATCGTCGACCGCCTTCAGAAAACCTGCGGCCGGAGGCCGGATTCCGGCCCGGCCCGGGACCGGGCGGTGGTGCATCTTTTCTGGAAGGGGCAGAGGGTTCAGATTTATCTGGACACCTCCGGTGAGCCCCTGTCCCGCCGGGGATACCGGAAAATTCCCGTCAAGGCGCCCATGCAGGAAACGCTTGCGGCGGCCATCGTCCTTGCCACGGGCTGGAGTGGAAAAGGCGCTTTCGTCAATCCCATGTGCGGCAGCGGAACCATCGCCATCGAAGCCGCCCTGATCGCCCTGAACCGCGCGCCCGGCCTTCTGCGGAGCAATTTCGGCTTTCGCCACCTCAAGGGCTTTCCTGCAGCCGCTTGGAAGGAGCTGCGGAAAAAGGCCCAGGAAAAGTCCGTCCGCCATTTTCCGGGCCAGATCATCGCCACGGATATGGACCGCCGGGCCATCGCCGCCACGGAGCAGAATGCGGCAAACGCCAGCGTTCAAAACTGGATCCACCTGGCGGTCTGCGATTATTCGGAAACGGACATCCCCCCGGAAGGAGGAATTGTCGTCATGAATCCTCCCTACGGCGAGCGCCTCGGCAATGTCCAGAAACTGGAGCGGACGTATGCCGGCCTTGGCAGCTTCCTCAAAACTTCCTGTTCGGGATACCGGGGATTCATCTTTACTGGAAACGTCGAGCTGGCCAAAAACGTCGGTTTGAAGACCCGGCGACGCATGATATTCTTCAACAGCGGCATTGAGTGCCGCCTTCTGGAATACGAGCTTTACGAGGGGACCTACAGGGACTGGAAAACGGCCTCGAAGCAGGAAGGGACGAACGGCCCTCGGAGTTGAACGACCCCACCGCTTGAGACGGGTGGGAAAAACAGGCATCCCTTGCAAATTCCCGGGAAATGCGGTAACAGACCCTTCCCACACAGAATGAACGAATGCTTTATTGAACATGCGCCACAGGGTTACAGGAACGTTACAGAGCCTGCCCGTCGATTATGAAGAAAACATCCACTGAGTGCCGTCCCATCGGCGTATTTGATTCCGGCATCGGCGGGCTGACCGTCGTGCGGGCTTTGATGGAAAGGTTGCCCTTTGAAAACATCCTTTACTTCGGAGATACGGCCCGGGTGCCCTACGGCGTCAAATCCGTGGAAACCATCAATGCCTATGCCGTTCAGATCGCTGAGTTTCTCCTTCAGAAGGGGGTCAAGCTCCTCATCGTTGCCTGCAACACGATGGCCGCTGTTGCCCGCTCCAACGTCGAATCCCTTTCGGCCGTCCCTGTCCTGGATGTGATCCAGGCCGGCGCCCTCCGTGCGGCGGCGGAAACGAGGACGCATTCCATCGGGGTCATCGGCACGCCCACAACCATCAACAGCAACGCTTACGCCCGCGCCATCTGCCAGCTGGCGCCGGAGACCCATATCTTTTCTCAGGCGTGCGCCCTCTTTGTCCCCCTGGTTGAAGAGGGATGGCTCGAACATCCCGTCACCCGCCTGACCGCCCAGGAATATCTCCGTCCCGTTCTGGCCGAACACATCGATACGCTGGTTCTCGGCTGTACCCATTACCCGCTGATCAAGGCACTTCTTCAGGATGTCGTCGGTCCGGACATCCGCCTGGTGGACTCCGCCGAGGCCATGGCCGACATGACCGCCGACCTGCTTCAAAGCCGGAGGCTGACGAATTCCGAGCGAACGCCGCCGGAATACCGCTTCTATGTGACGGATGTTCCCCTTCGGTTTCAGCAGATTGCGGAACGGTTTCTCGGACGTTCTCTGCCCGGTATTGAACGGGTCTCATTGTAATGGGCTTTTGCCCTGAACAGGGGCGGCATGTGATGCCTTCTTCATCCCGTTGGCAAGGATATCCCTGAGAAATCAAGACATCATGGTGCCATATTTGCAGCAACTCAGGGCTTTGGAAAGGGACCTTCTTCCCTTGTCACAGATTTCCCAGTTGAAGATCAGGAGTAAAGACTTGGTTTCTTGTATCGGCAAAACGTTATTGGTTGTTTTTTCGTCCCTGGTGCTTCTGATGGCCTCTTCAGGCCAGAACGCTCTACTGGCAGCCGGAAGCGCCATGGAGGCTGATGAAATGGCGGTCGCCATCCAAAACCGGATCGAGGCGGCGAATCCCCGGAATCCGGCCCCTTCCGGAGGAGAAAGGCCTTCATTCACCCCGGGGGTGAAGAAGTTCTACGCGCGTCACGGATTCCGCCCGGCATGGGTCGACCGGGAAGGTCCCCTGCCCACCGCGGATGCTCTGCTGAACGCCCTGCAAAAAGCCCCGCGCCATGGACTGCGGCCGGAGGACTATCACCTTGCCGCAATCGAAGACCTGCTTTCCGGATTCTGGGGATTTTTCGGACGCAACCCTCTCTCAGCGGAAGAAAGCGCGAACCTCGATCTTCTCCTGACCGATGCCTTTTTCCGTTATGCCTCCGACCTTGCCTCCGGCAGAATGAAAGGGGACAAGAGAAAAGCTCATTGGTATCTTCGGGAACGGGTGGCCCCCGATCTCGGCGAGGCTCTCGAAGAGGCCCTGGACTCGGGACAGGTGCAGCCGGTTCTGGAAAGCCTTGCGCCGATCACCCCCTCTTACATACGACTGCGGATGGCCCTTTTCAAATACCAGGAAATCGACCGCAGGGGGGGATGGCCGTTTATACCCTCCGATGCGGCAGGGCTGAAAAAGGGAGCCAAGAGCAGGCGCGTTGCCCTGCTGCGAAAGCGACTGAAGATATCGGGAGACCTTAACGCTTCGGATCATTTCGAGATCACCGGGGGAACAGATCTGTTCGATGAATCTCTCGACCAGGCAGTCCGGACGTTTCAGCAGAGGCATGGGCTCTACGCCGACGGCGCTGTCGGTCCCGAAACCCTGGAAGCCCTGAATGTTCCCGTCGCTCAGAGAATCCGCCAGATCGAAGTCAATCTCGAACGCCTTCGCTGGATACCTGAAGATACGGGGGACCAGGTCGTTGTCATCAATATCCCGGAATTCCGGCTCAGGGTTCTCGAAGGAAGCGATGAGCTGATGAACAGCCGGATTGTCGTCGGAAAATACGCCCAGAACACCCCCGTCTTTGAAAGCCGGATTTCACATTTCATCTTGAATCCCTATTGGTATGTTCCCCGGAGCATCGCCGTCGATGAGGTGGTGCCCCTGATCCTGAAATACCCCGAATATTTTTACTGGGAAAACATGAAAGTCCTTTCCAGTTCAGGCAAGGTGATTCCTCCCTGGGAGGTCAACTGGGAGAAGGTGACGGCCTCCAATTTCAAGTACCAGCTGCGTCAGGAGCCGGGACCGAAAAATCCTCTCGGCCGGATTAAATTCATCTTCCCCAATCCCTTTGATGTGTACCTTCATGACACCCCGGACCGTCATCTCTTTGAAAAGACGGTGAGAAGTTTCAGCCATGGCTGCATCCGCGTCGAAAAGACAACGGATCTCGCCATGACGCTCCTCCGGGGGAAGCCGTCACGGGAGGAGCTTGTTTCCGCAATGGACTCGGGTGAAATGAAAACCATCCGCCTTCCGAAAGCCGTGGAAATCCAGGTGCTCTATTTCACAGCCTGGGCCGATGCGGATGGATTCGTGCAGTTTCGCGAGGACATTTACCGGTATGACGCCCCTTTGCAGCTCGCCATGGAACAGGCGGCGCACCGGACCGCAACAGAGAAGGATTGAATCGGGGGGAAGCCCAGAGATAAAATTGCTGGAAATAACGGATTGCAGAATGATACCTTCTACTAGTCAACAGGACATTCTTCCCGTCAACATCCGGAAAGGGATTATTCAAGAGCGATGGACCTTACGGAAGTGCTCCGGAAATACGGCGAACAGCTGGCCAGGCAGTGGGCGGTACGCCTTCATGAAGAGGTCAGTAATCGATACTCCAGCCGCCCCCTGGAAGAGCTTCTGGCCACGACCTCGAAGTCGACCGATGCAAACTACGATGCACTGGTGCATCAGGACTACACCAAGATTGACGCCTTTATCGCCGATATCAGCAAAATGAGGCTGGAAGGCGGCTTTTCCCTTTCAGAAGTTCAGAAAGCCTTTGAAATTTACCGCACCATCCTGATCCCCATCCTTGTCAGGGAACTTCAGGGTGACGCCCTGCTGCTTGCTTTGGAAAAGCTCAATGCCTGCCTGAGCCGCACCATTTTCACCTTCAGCGACTACTTTTTTAATCGGGCCGAGGAGGCGCTCTTCAAGGCCAAGGAAGAAGCCGAAGCGGCCAACCTGGCCAAGACGGATTTTCTGGCCACCATGAGCCATGAAATACGGACCCCCATGAATGCCATTATCGGCATGGCGGAGCTCCTGATGGAGACCCCCCTGTCCCCCGAACAGCAGCATTATGTGGAAATCTTCAAAAATGCGGGAGAAAACCTCCTGAATATTATCAATGACATCCTCGATCTTTCCAAGGTGGAGGCGGGCCACCTGGAACTTGAGAACGTGGAGTTTGATCTCGGGGAAATGATCGAAAGGACGGTTGAAGAACTGGCCATCCGCGCCCACAAGAAGAAGCTGGAACTGGCCTGCCACCTTCGTCCGGATGTCCCGCTCCACCTGATCGGAGACCCGGTCCGGCTCAGGCAGATTCTGGTCAATCTCATAGGAAACGCCATCAAGTTCACGGAGAAAGGCGAGGTGGTCGTTCGCGTCAGCCGGCATGATGAGGAGGCCGGTGAACCCGTTCCGGAACAGGAGCAGGAAAAGCCGCGACGGATCGAACTGCTCTTTTCCGTGGCCGACACGGGCATCGGGATCCCCCGGGATAAATTTGAAGAAATATTCGACAAATTCACCCAGGTCGACTCTTCAACGACCCGCAAGTACGGCGGTTCGGGCCTTGGACTGTCCATTGCCAAACGCCTCGTCGAGCTGATGGAGGGGCACATCAGCCTTGAAAGCGAAGAAGGTCGCGGGACCACCGTCTCCTTTACCGCCCGTTTCGGCATGCAGGAAAAAGCCTCAAAGGCCGTTGAAGTGGCCGAATCTTACGAGGGGAAAATTCTGGGGCTCAAGATTCTCATCGTGGACGACAATGCCACGAATCGAATGATTCTCAGGGAAATCCTGATGGGGCTGGGAGCCTATCCTGCGGAAGTGGAGGATGGGGAAAGCGCCCTGGCCGAGATGGAGGCGGCATGGGAAACCGAGCGGCCGTACGATCTGGTGCTGCTGGACTACCATATGCCCGTGATTGATGGGGCCGGCATCGCGGAGCGCATCCAGAAGAATCCCGTCCTGGCCGGCACGACCCTGATCATGCTGACCTCCGACCTGGGAAGGGGGGATCCTCAACGATTTCGCCAATTGGGCATTCGGGCCCATCTCATCAAGCCCATCAAACGCGCCGACCTCAAAAACGTCATCCTGAATGCCTTGAGCAAGGTAAAGGTTTCCGCCAGAAAGCCTTTGCCGTCATCTCCGGCGGTACCCGAGGCCGGGCAGGCGCTCGGCATCCTTCTCGCCGACGACTCGCCTGATAATTGCCTTCTTCTTCGCTCCTATCTCAAGGGGCAGCCTTACCGTCTCGATATCGCCGGAGACGGAGCCGTCGCCTTGGAGAAATTCAAGATCGGTCAGTACGATCTCGTTCTCATGGACATTCAGATGCCGGTGATGGATGGGTATGAAGCGACCCGGGAAATCCGAAAATGGGAACGGGAGCATCGGCTCAAGGAAACACCGATCGTTGCCCTGACGGCTCATGCCCTTCAGGAAGACCGCGACAAAAGCCTGAGTGCCGGCTGCACCGGTCACTTGACCAAGCCCATCAAAAAGGCCTTTTTTCTGGAAGCCATCGCCCAATATACAGGAAGGGGGAAACAGCATGACACAGAAGCCCAATGACAGAATCACCGTCCGGATCGATCCCGATCTCGCCGATCTTATCCCCGGCTTTCTCGAAGGCCGGCGCCAGGACGTGGCCGCCATCATGAAAGCGCTGGAACAGAATGACGACGAGACGATCCGGATTTTAGGACACAACATGAAAGGATGCGGCAGCGGCTACGGATTTGACGGAATCACCGATCTGGGAAAATCCCTGGAGCAGGCTGCAAAAAATGGGGATAAGGAAGAGATGAAAAGAAAAGTCTCGGAATTGTCGGCCTACCTCGATTCTCTCGACATCGTCTACGAGTAGGTCGCCGGGGAGCCATCAGCACCCGGTCGCATCGCCGGGATACGGCCTGATGCCATTTCATATTTCCCGTCGGGTTTCGAAGCGATGGATCTGCTCCTGAGCGGGCGCGGGCAGGAAATCGCCGCTGACGGTGCCGAAGCCCGTCGCTTCCGGAGTCGAAACCGGGCTCGCGGGGATTTCATCCTACCGCCTCAGATATTTGCTCATCGTCAGAATATTGAGTCCGCTTTCCGTTTCGTAGTAAACCTCGTCCATGAGGGCATGCATGATGAAAAGGCCCATGCCGCTTTCCGGAAGCGTTTCCCGCTTCTGGGGGTCAAAGCGCAGCAGCCGGACCTTGGCCGGATCCAGGCTTTTTCCCCGGTCACAAACCTGAAAGGTGATCCGGTCCGGAAAGAGCAGGATGTTCAGCTCCACGGAATTTCCCGCTTCGAGCGTATAGGCGTGTTTCGTCACATTGGTGACCGCCTCTACGACGCAGAGTTCAAGATGATAGCCGCTGACGTCATCGAGAGACAGGGCACTGGCGATTCCGCGCACAGCCCCGCCGATCAGTGGAACATTTTCGAGCTTGCTTTCAATAATCAGCTTGATGGAGCCAGTTGTTTCCATTGTACCTCACAATCGTCTGGAGAGGGCCCCGATTGCTTCCTCTTCCGAGGACAGGATATCGAACACCCGATTCATCCGGGTCAGACGAAAAAGGCTCATGACCGTTTCCCGGACGGAACAGATCACCAGGTCGCCGTCATTGCCGATTTTTTTAAGGCTGGACACGATGGCGCCGAGACCGCTGCTGTCAATAAAATCCACTTCGGAAAGATTAAGCACGATCCTCCGGTTCCCGGCACCGATCCACTCGCTCATTTTCTCCTTGAACTCCGTTGCGGTGGCTGCGTCAATCCTTCTTTCCAGCGGTCGTACAATCAAAACATCCCCCATCTTGTTCTGGTGTAGTTGCATAGATTCCTTCCTTAGCCTGTAATATGTTCACTGACATTTCCCGTTTTTGAATTCGATCCCCAGCAGACTGACATCGTCCTGAAGCTTGGCCCCCTGAACGAACCGCTCAATCGCCAGGACAATCTCGTCAAGGACGGCGCCGATGGGAAGCCTGTAGAGGCCTTTTACAAGTTCATGAAACCGCTTCTCACCGAAAATTTCCCCCCTGGAATCCACGAATTCAAACACTCCGTCGGTATAGAGGATAATCTTGTCGCCAGGCGATAAGATCTTCTCCCCTTCCTCAAAGGGCAGGATCCCATCAAGCCCGATAATCGTCCCACCCTCTTCCAGCAACTCCAGGGCTCCATCGGCGTGAAGGAGAATAGGCGGTGGGTGGGCGGCGTTGCTGTAGATCATATGACCATTCCGGATATTGACAATGAGATAGATGATGGTCAGAAACCTCTCAAAGCGTTCCCAGGGATATTCCTCGTCCAGCGACTTCAAAACCTCACCGGGAGAAACCACCTGATGATCCGGGGTGAAACCGGGCCTTTTCCTGATGGTGCATCCCATGTGGGGTTGAAGGGTCTGGGAAATGGAAAAGGTCACCAGGGCAGGGGGAACTCCATGCCCGCTCACATCGATCATGTAAAAGCCAAGATGATCCTCATCCAGGCGGAGCACATTGAAGATGTCGCCGCCGATCTGCTCGGAGGGCATGAATTTCCAGGCGATGTCCAGATTGTCGACCTCCGGCGGATTGCGGGGCAGCAGGTTCTGCTGAATTCCGGCAGCGGCCTGAAGATCTTCGTCGAGCTTCTTCTGCTTTTCAGTCAATTCGGCATTGGTCGCGATCAGCTCGTCGGTCAGTCTTCGGATCTTGAGCTGATTTTCAATGCGGGCGATCACCTCGCCCCGATCGAACGGCTTGGTGATGTAGTCGGCGCCGCCGATGGCAAGCCCCCGGATTTTGTCCGCTGCATCGGTCCTGCCGGACAGAAAGATGATGGGGATATCCCGAAAGCAGGGATCGGCCTTGATTCTCTCACAAACCTCGTATCCATCGATACCCGGCATCATGATATCCAGAAGAATGAGATCCGGCTGAAATTCTCCGATTTTCTGCAGACCCTCCTCGCCACTCTCGGCTTCCATCATTTCAAAACCCGACGCCTTGAGCAGCCTGGCCAGCAGCGCCCTGAAATCCAGGCTGTCATCTATGATCAGGATCCGATCTTTCAGCCTCCTCATTTAACCGCTTCCACCTTCCAGATAAGACCCGCATACTCGGAGATGGCCCGATCACTGGAGAATTTTCCCGACCGTGTGACGTTGAAAATCGCCTTTTTGGTCCAAGAGGCCGTATCTCGGTATTCCTCCTCGATTTTTTCCTGGATACGGATGTATTCGAGAAGGTCCGGCAGATGGAAGTAGGTGTCTTCCTCATGCATGAAGCGGGAGTAGATCCACTGGAAGAGTCCCGGTTCCGAGGGGCAGAAGACATTATCGCGAAAGGTGTCGACCACCATGCGGATTTCCGGATAGCTCCGGTAGTACTCCGTCGGACGATAGGTGTTTGCCCTCTGCATCTCTTCAATTTCCCCGGCTTTCAGCCCGAAGATGAAGATGTTATCCTCCCCCGACTCCTGGAGCATTTCCACATTGGCGCCGTCAAGCGTTCCCACGGTGAGCGCGCCGTTCAGCATGAATTTCATATTCCCCGTTCCGGAGGCCTCCGTGCCGGCCATGGAGATCTGCTCGCTGAGATCCGCCGCGGGAATGATCTTCTCCGCCAGCGACACCCGGTAATCGGGCAGGAAGACAACCTTCATGATGTCCTGCAGCCTTTTGTCCGAGTTGATCACCTGTCCCACGTTGTGGATCAATTTGATGATCTGCTTCGCCACCCAGTAGCCGGGCGCGGCCTTGCCGCCGAAGATATAGGTTTTGGCGACCGTCGGGGTTTTTTCTCCCCGGACAATCTGCAGATACTCATAGATGATATGCATGATCTTCAGCAGCTGGCGTTTGTACTCATGAATCCTCTTGACGTGGACATCGAACAGGGAATCGGGATTGACGGAAACCCAGGCGGTTCTCGATATGATCCTGCTCAAAGCCTCCTTGTTGGCCCGCTTAATCCCGCGGAACCGGTCCTGGAAGTCCGGGTCATCGGCACAGGACTCCAGCCGCTTGAGTTGAGCAAGATCGGTTATCCAGGAATCCCCGATCTTTTCGGATATCAGCCCGGCTAACTGCGGATTGGACTTGAGGAGCCAGCGTCGCTGGGTGATTCCGT
This sequence comes from Syntrophus sp. (in: bacteria), assembly GCF_040768185.1. Lineage (NCBI taxonomy): Bacteria > Pseudomonadati > Thermodesulfobacteriota > Syntrophia > Syntrophales > Syntrophaceae > Syntrophus > Syntrophus sp. (in: bacteria). The sequence goes on from NZ_JAXGNC010000004.1 coordinate 40,431, forward strand.
TGGTGATGCTCACAAAGCGCTCCGGCCAAAGGGCATGGAAATCGGAGAAATTATTCTTCATCAGTATTTCCGTATGGAGGGCCGAGACGCCGTTGATGGAATGGGAACCCACCATGGCCAGGTGGGCCATTCGGACCTGCTTGTTTTCGCCTTCCTCGATAAGCGACATCCGGCGTATCAGATCGATATCGCTGGGATGGAGGGAGGCCACTGTCGCGAGAAAACGGGAATTGATTTCATAGATGATCTGGAGATGACGGGGAATCACCCGCTCCAGAAGGCTTACCGGCCACTTCTCCAGGGCCTCGGAAAGAATGGTATGATTGGTGTAGGCCATCGTCCTCTGGGTGATCTCCCAGGCGGAATCCCAGGGAAGGGCGTACTCGTCGACGAGCAGTCTCATCAGCTCCGCCACCGCTAGCGAGGGATGGGTGTCATTCATCTGGATGGCCACCGAATCGGAAAATCGGTCGAAGTCACCATGGTCCTTCAGGTATCGACGGACAATATCCCTCAGGGAGCAGGCCACCAGAAAGTACTCCTGCACCAGACGGAGCTCTTTCCCCGATTTGAGGGTATCCCGGGGATAAAGCATCTTGGTGATGGTTTCTGAGGAAACCTTCTGTTCCACCGCCCGGAAATAGTCCCCCTCATTGAAGATCTGAATATCAAAATCCGTGGAGGAACCGGCTCCGTAGAGACGCAGCCAGTTGACCGTCTTCCCCCCGTAGCCGACGACGGGAATATCAAAGGGAATGCCCATGATCACCTTCCAGTCGAGCCACATGGGATTGTATTCGCCTGCACGGTCCTGAAAGTGCTCGATCCGGCCATAGATGGGAACGATACATTTCTCGTCGGGGCGCTTGATCTCCCAGGGGCTGAATTCCGCCAGCCAGTTATCGGGTTTTTCCTTCTGGTAACCGTTATCGACCTCCTGCTTGAAAAGGCCGTATTCATAATGAATTCCGTAACCGAACCCGGGGATATCGAGTGTCGCCATGGAATCGAGAAAACAGGCCGCCAAACGCCCCAGCCCCCCGTTACCGAGCCCGGCATCGTTTTCCTGCTCCCGGACCTCATCAATATCAATGCCGGCTTCGGACAAAACATCCCGGCAAAGGTCGAAAAGGCCTAGATTGTAGAGGCTGTCGCCCAGCAGCCTTCCGATTAGAAATTCCATGGAGAGGTAATAGACCCTCTTTGCCCCGGCCTCCTGATAGCGCCGTTCGGTCTGGAGGATCTTCTCCGTCATCCGGTCCCGCAAGGAAAAAGCCGTCGCGAGAAAATGATCCCGATAGTCCTTTGATGGAGTCTCCCTACAGAGTGAACAACGGAGATGATAATCCATCGATTCCTTCAGGGCCGCTCTTGAATTGTCCAGGTAGTTCCGAGTCATGGATGGAATCCTCGATGGTTCGTTATTTAAGCTGTCATTCTGATAAGACTTGCCGATCTTGTCAATCAAAAAGGAGACGCAATGCCTGATTTATCCCCCGGCTGCAGCCGGCCGGTTCCTGGTCAGCTCCTCAACGACGGCAGGTTCGGCGAGGGTGCTCGTATCGCCCAGATCGTCAAGTGAATTTGCGGCGATTTTACGGAGGATCCGCCGCATGATCTTCCCCGAGCGGGTCTTGGGCAGGCCGGGAGACCACTGGAGAACATCGGGCACGGCGATGGCCCCGATTTCCTTCCTGACCCACAGCAGGAGCTCTTCCCGCAGCACCTCAGAAGGGGGGCAATCCGCTTTCAAGGTCACATAGGCATAAATGCCCTGGCCCTTGATCTCGTGGGGAAAACCCACTACGGCCGCCTCCGCCACGCCGGGATGAGCCACCAAGGCGCTTTCCACCTCTGCTGTTCCCAGGCGGTGCCCCGATACATTGATGACGTCATCGATCCGCCCCGTAATCCAGTAGTCGCCATCCTCATCCCGGCGCGCGCCGTCACCTGTGAAGTAAACCCCCTTGTACATGGAGAAATAAGTCTGGAGAAATCGGGAATGATCGCCATAGATCGTTCGCAGCATACCCGGCCATGGATCGGTAATGACGAGATTGCCGTCTGCCGGCCCCTCCAGGAAATTGCCGGCGGCATCAACGATGGCCGGCTTTACACCGAAATAGGGCCGGGCGGCTGACCCCGGTTTGAGGGGCATGGCGCCCGGCAGGGGTGAAATGAGAATTCCGCCTGTTTCCGTCTGCCACCAGGTATCTACAATGGGACAGCGTTTTTCGCCAACCACGTCGTAATACCAGAGCCAGGCTTCAGGATTGATGGGTTCCCCGACAGTGCCCAAGAGTCGCAGACTCCTGCGGGATGTTTTTTGCACCGGCTCGTCGCCCTGGCGCATCAGGGCGCGAATGGCCGTCGGAGCGGTATAGAGAATGGAGATCCCGTGCTTGTCAACGATATTCCAAAAGCGGGACCAGTCCGGATAATGGGGTACACCTTCGAACATGACCGTGGTAGCGCCGTTGGCCAGCGGGCCGTAAATGATATAGCTGTGTCCCGTTACCCAGCCGATGTCCGCGGTACACCAGTAAATGTCGCCATCGTGATAGTCGAAGATGTGCTTATGGGTCATGGCCGAAAAGACCAGATAGCCCCCCGTTGTGTGCAGCACGCCTTTGGGCTTTCCCGTGGACCCGGAGGTATAGAGGATAAAAAGCGGGTCCTCGGCATCCATTTCTTCCGGCGGACAGTCGGTCGATGCATTTTCCATAAGTTCGCCCCACGGAAGATCTCTTCCCGGTATCCATGAAATGGCGGCGCCCGTGCGCTTCACCACGATCACCTTTTCGACAATGGGACATTTTTCTACGGCCTTGTCCGCGTTCTCTTTTGCGGGAATTCTCTGCCCTCCGCGCAATCCCTCATCAGCAGTGATCAAAACCCGCCCCTGGCAGTCCCGGATACGTTCCGCCAGAGAGTCCGCGGAAAAACCGCCGAATACGATGGAGTGCACGACTCCGATCCGGGTACAGGCCAGCATGGCCACCGCCAGTTCGGGAATCATGGGCAGATAGATGGTGACGCGATCACCCCGCCGCAATCCCAAAGACTTCAGAACATTGGCGAACCTGCAGACCTCTTCATGCAGCTGGCGATAGGAAAAGGACCTGCTTACCGCGGGATCGTCCCCCTCCCAGATGAGGGCGACCGCATCGCCACGCATGGGCAGATGACGATCCAGGCAGTTATAACTGACGTTCAGTTTCCCACCACAGAACCAGGAAATATGGACATCGCCGTCGAAGGATCCCTCCTTCACTTTCGTCCATGGGCGAAACCAATCGAGGCAGCCGGCCTGTTCTCCCCAAAAACCCTCGGGATCTGAAAGCGACTGCTCGTACATTCGCCGATAGGTAACATTGTCTATCCAGGCCGCTTTTGCCCAGGAATCCGGAACAGGAAACAACGTATCCGTCATGGCTCCCCCCTTTAACGCCTCTCTGTAACTGGAAAATTCTTCGCTTTTCTCTTTTGCCACCGGAAATGTGGCCTTCTTTTTTCCTGATGGATTCTTCTTGTCGAAGAAATTGCACGACCGGCATGATGTAATTATGTATCTGTAATTATTAATTATTTCAAGAAGATTTTTCAGAAATATGAAACCGCTCAGGCAATCTCAGGCGAGTCCGGAGTTGGCATGTCCAAAAAATCTATTTTTCAGGAGAATAGCGATCAGGGCAAGGACGCCGCCTGCCGAATCAATGCTCACATCCACCAGAGAAGCCGTTCTCGAAGCGACCCAGGATTGATGAAACTCATCGCTCAGGGCAAAGACCGCCACAGCAAGAATCGTGCAGAGGGCCCACCGCAGCTGCCAGCCCTGCCGAGCATTTCCACGGAGGGCACGGAAGAAAAGCAGTCCCAGGATAAAATACTCCGTGACGTGTCCGGCCTTTCGAATGAGTCCATGAAGCACGGCGATGTCATGCTCCGGGTATCCTGGCAGCAGGAAGCGCAGGAGAGGCCCGATAAACCGGGATGTATGATCCGCAGAGAATGTTCCGGTGGACATGGAGAAGATTACGCCCATCCAGATAAGAACGGGAAGCCAGTATCGAAGAAACGGATGATTCACCGGCTCACCTGTCTATCGTCCTTGAAAGACGGGCTTTCTTTTTTCCAGAAAGGCCTTCGCCGCCTCAAGATGATCTTCCGTTTCGGTAAGGAGGGATAATTGCGAAGAAATGTAGTCGAGGTGCGCCCTCAAGGTGCTGGTCTGCGCCTGGTAGACGGCCCGTTTCGTCATCCGGACAGCCAGCGGCGGCCTGTCGGCTATTTTTTCCGCCAGGGCGATGCTTTCGTCCAGGAGGCGGTCGTGGGGTACGACTCGATTTACAAGGCCCAGCCGGAGGGCTTCTTCGGGAGAGAGAACATCACCGGTGAGGAGAAGCTCCAGGGCCTTGGAGACGCCGACCAGGCGCGGCAGAAAGTATGCCCCTCCGTCCCCCGGTACGACGCCCAGGAGAATATAGGATTCGGCAAGCTTCGCCTTGTCCGAACAGATCCGGATGTCGCACATGAGGGCCATGTCCAGGCCCGCGCCCATGGCGGCGCCGTTGATTGCCGCAATGACCGGTTTGTCGAGGTCCTCCAGGGTCAGGACAATGCGATGAACCCCTTCCCAGAGGTAACTCTTCATGTCCCAGGAGCGTAGTTTCCCCTCGGCCATATCCCGGATATCGCCGCCCGAGCAGAACGTGTCCCCCTTCCCCGTAATGACGACCACCCTGACCCGATCGTCTCTCCGCGCCTCCTCAAGGCATTGGCGCCACAGCCGGATCATCTCGGGGCTGAAGGCGTTCTTCGCCTCCGGCCTGTTCAGGGTGATCATGGCGCGATGTCCCTCAACGCTGTACAGGATATGGTCTTCAGTCATGATTTTTCTCCAGGCTTTGTGGCATGTTGATCATCTGCCGCAGAGTTTCTCCGGCCCTTCCAGAGGGCACTCTGCCCCGTCACGCGAGAGATATCATATCCTGCAGAAAAGATTCAACCGCCGAACGGAGTAAGGAGGCAATAAAAAAGGCGGGGTGAAACCCCGCCTTTTTCGGCCATTCTGTTCTTTCACCGCTTGCCGATCCGTCGTCGCCGGATGACCGCGATACCGATCAGTCCCGGGGCGAGCAGGAGGGCCGCCGGAGGCAGGGGCACTGGAGCAACTCGCAAGTTGTCCATGGCAAAGTGTTTTCCGAAGCCGGAATACGCGGCAACACCCGTCCCTCCGTAAGAGTGGAAAGCCAACCGGTCAACGCCGCCGGACCAGTTTGGAGCATACCACATGGGAGCGTAGGCAGAGACGACAATTTCATCCGACCCGATAAGCATCCCTGAGCGGTATCCACTGATCTCAATGTGAAGGCCATTGTTCCATGCGGCTGTAAAATAGGCCCCGCTGAAGGTGAAAGGCGAATCGGCTACGATGGATGCATCGCGAGCCTGGCTGTTATAGACCACGTTGTTGATCGACACCACGCCCGCGGAGTAGCCGCTTTTCGCATACTGAGAGGCCGTAGCGTCAAGATAGGTAAAATTGGACCAGGAATAACCTGCGTAACCATCAGGCAGGGGCGTCAAGGTCCCGCTGAGATCATCGAAATCAAGCTCTGCGGCCCCTGCCACTGCCGATAGGCCCAATGACAGAGCACATGCCCACAGGAAAACAACCAGAAGCTTTTTCATAAGACCTCCCACCGGCTTATCCATCAAAGTTAAAGCGTGTTCCACGGATCTTGAAGTTGACATTCCCTGCAAACCTTGCAATCACTGTGCTATAAAAGCCTGATTTTCAAAATAATGCAATACCAGTTTTAAGGTATTTTCACTACGGTTTGGGAAACATGGATTAGGCGTGAGGCGTAGTCGGCTAAGAAAAAATGGAATATGACCTGTTTTCCAATCCGCACGGCGTACTTCAAGGGCATTGCAACGAACTCCATTGATTCGAAGAGCCCATCGCGTGATTCCGGAACGAACGGGAAAGGCAGGATCATGGACATGATCCTGCCTTTCCCGTCTGCAGGTCCTTTTACAGTTTGAAGAGAAGGTCCACATACGTGGGGATGGGCCACATGTCGCTGGGCATCAGCATCTCAATGCCGTCGATATCTGTCCGCAAGGTCTGTATCGCCGGAAACACCTTGTCACGATAGGCCTCAGCCTGCCTGGAGCAATCGGAAATCCCCTGAGCCGCTGTCAAGGCTTCTTCAAGCCTGGCCAGATTTTTATAGGTCGATGAGAGCAGGGCGCCCAGCTTTTTGATCAGATCTTCCTGGACAGACGCACGGACCGAAACAGCCTGGAAACTGGAAATGGAATCCGCCAGGAATGTCGCATATTCAAGACCGGCGGGCAGAATCTGCTTCTTGACCATGTCGATGGCTACCCGCGCTTCGATGTTGATCTGTTTCGCATAGGTGTCAACATAGATCTCGTAGCGGGAATGCAGTTCCTTTTCGGACAGAACTTCATACGTTCGGAAAAGGCCGATAGCCTTCTCCGTGACAAAGGCCTTCAAGGCGTCGATGGAGTTTTTTACATTGGGCAGGCCCCGCCTCTCAGCTTCCCGGACCCACTCCTCGCTGTAATTGTTTCCGTTGAAGATGATCCGGTGATGCTTCTCGTAGATTTCCTTGATGATCGCCGCGGCTTCTTTATTTTTATCCCTGGCCTTTTCGAGGCGGGTGGCGATTTCATCGAGGGCTTCGGCGGCAATGGTATTCAAGGCCACGTTGACCCCTGCAATGGATTGTGCCGATCCGACCATCCGGAACTCGAACTTGTTTCCCGTAAAGGCAAAGGGCGAGGTTCGATTGCGGTCCGTATTGTCCATGGGAATTTCGGGCAGGGTATCCACACCGACCTTCATATACTGCTCACCCTTGGCCGCGACCTTTTCGCCCTTGAAAAGCTTTCCCAGAATTTCCGTGACTTCTTCCCCCATGAAAATGGAGACAATGGCCGGAGGCGCTTCGTTGGCACCGAGACGGTGATCATTCCCGGCAGACGCACAGGTCGCCCGGAGGATGTCGGCATGGGTGTCGACAGCCTTGATCAGGGCGCTCAGAAACAGGAGGAACAGGACATTCTCACCGGGGGTGCGGCCGGGGTCCAGGAGATTGGTGCCGTCATCGGTGGACAGCGACCAGTTGTTGTGCTTTCCGGAACCATTGATCCCCGCATAGGGCTTCTCATGGAGCAGGCAGACCAGATCATGGCGCAGGGCGACCTTCTGCATGGTTTCCATGACGAGCTGGTTGTGGTCGGTGGCGATGTTTGTTGTGGCATACAGCGGAGCCATCTCAAACTGCGTCGGCGCCACCTCGTTGTGCTGTGTTTTGGAGCTTATGCCCATCTTCCACAGCTCGGTATTGAGATCTTTCATGTAATCCGAAACCCGGTCCTTGATGGAGCCGAAATACTGGTCTTCCAGTTCCTGCCCCTTGGGGGCCGGCGCGCCGAAGATCGTTCGCCCCGCCAGCATCAGATCGAGACGCTCCATGTAGAACTGCTTGTCAACCAGGAAATATTCCTGCTCCGGGCCGACGGTGGAGGTGACCTTGGTTGCGGTCACGTTGCCCATGGCCTTTAAAACCCTCAGGGCCTGCTTGGACACGGCTTTCATGGAGCGCAGCAGAGGCGTCTTCTTGTCGAGAGCTTCGCCGTGGTAGGAGTAAAAGGCCGTGGGAATCGTCAGGGTGACGTTGCCGCTTTCGTCCTCCTTCAGAAAGGCGTTGGAGGTGCAATCCCAGGCGGTATAACCTCTCGCCTCGAAGGTGGATCGCAGACCACCGCTCGGGAAGGAGGATGCATCCGGCTCTCCCTGAATAAGCTGCTTGCCGGAAAATTCCACAATTCCGCTGCCGTCTGCGGCAGGCGAGATGAAAGAGTCGTGTTTTTCAGCGGGTATTCCTGTCAGGGGCTGAAAACAGTGTGTATAGTGCGTCGCCCCTTTTTCGACAGCCCAATCCTTCATGGCATTGGCAACGACATTGGCGATGTCCGGCCGCAAGGGCATGTCTTTTTCGATCGTTTCCTTCAGCGCCTTGTAAACATCCTTGGGCAACCGCCCCTTCATCACTTTATCGCTGAATACGTTAGAACCAAAAATTTCAGCAAGATCCATCGTTATCTCCTTATTTTACCTTTTTGCATCATGCCCATGAATTTCACCTCATGAGCCTGGAGTTATTCTTAGCCGACCGTTTCAGTGCGCACATTATTGTATCGACAACAGGGAATGTGCACATTTTTGTGTTAAATACCACCGGGCGTTTCCCGCCTTTCCCCTCTGCGTCAAAATCCTTTTCTTTTCGGCATCCGTGGGATGCTCCAAAAAGATATCGTTACAACATCTTGTAATACTTCATTAATTCTGATGTGCCGCGGTCCGTTTTCCTGTCTGAATTCTTTCGTCGACGGAAGGAATTCTCCCGGTGTTCACCGGCTGTTCCATAACGTTCTTTTCACCGGCTTGTAAAGTGCATCTTTCCTGCCATCCTGCACGGAGGTGAAATAGCAGGGAAAAAGACCCGGGGTGCAATCTTCAGACGGCCGTGACAAGAGAGAATACTCAAGAAGATACTGTCATTGCGGCCGGGTCGATCCCCTCTGTTCTTGAATCCAGACAGATGTTCGTCTCATGGCTCCTCACGGTTTTCGCCTCTTTCCCATTTTGTAGAGTTTGCCTTGGGCAGAGATCGGGGTCGTTCAGGAAATCTGAGACGGGATTTTTGTTCAGGCATGGCTTTCCAGGCTGAATTTTCCGCGAACATAACATAATTATTCCGGAATGAATATAAGGATTCCAGAACGGCCCTATGGAAGGGATTTGCCATTGGCCTTGCCTGCCCGATTTCGGATATGGTAGAAAAGGATGGGAAGCCATCGTGATGAGAGGAGATCAACCATGAACGACCATAAAGGCAAGGGGAGAAGGCCCCGAACCCGCTGCTCGTCAAGTTTTCACCCCTTCTGAAGGCGCAGGAACCCGAAGGCCCCATCCTGGATCTGGCGTGCGGTGCGGGACAAAACGGCCTGTTTCTGGCCGGTTTGAACCTGCCGGTTATCCTGGCTGACCAGTCCAGGGAGGCGCTGGAAGACGCCAGGCGATCGGCAGAGGCCAGAGGCCTTCAGGTCCAGTTCCGGGAAATCGACCTGGAGACGGGAGAGAACCCCCTCCAGGAGGACTATTACCGGGCCATCATGGTTTTCCGTTACCTCCACCGGCCCTTGATGCCGTCTCTGAGGCGGGCGATCCGCAGGGGAGGAATCCTCATTTATGAAACGTTCACCATCGAACAGCCCAGATACGGCCGCCCCCGCAATCCCGATTTTCTGTTGAGGCCCGGGGAACTGGCTGGCTGGTTCAGGGACTGGGAGATCATCCATTCCTTTGAAGGCCTTCTGGAAAATCCCACCAGGGCGATGGCCCAGCTTGTCTGCCGCAAGCCCGCCTGATTCCCATCCCGATGTCCATCTGGAACAAAATTGTTGATCCATGCCCCGGCCAGGGGAAAAGCCCTTTAGAAAATTTTTACAGATATCGTTCATGATCAGCTAGTTGGACATTTCTTGTTCATGGGCACACATCTTGATCTTACTTGAAATGAGCGAAGGATGATTCGGTTTTTCAACGCGGCAGGGTTCCCGGCCATGCCGGCTGATGCGCTGACCCGCAGGTGACGAGCGGAAGGTTCGCTGTGTTAATCAAACCGCTTCAGAACAATTTTCACGAGTTCCCTGGAGAAGATGTCATGGAAAAAATACCCGCCCGAGTGAGCACGGGGCTCGAAGGTTTAGACAAGGTTATCGACGGCCTGAGAATCGGCGACAATGTCGTCTGGCAGGTGGATTCCATCTCGGACTACCGCTCTTTTGTCAAGCCTTTCGTGCAGCACGCCCTTTCTGAAAATCGAAAAGTCGTTTATCTGCGTTTTGCACAGCATGAGCCGCTTCTGGAAGAGAACAGGCGGATTACCCGTTATCACCTCGATGCCCAGAGCGGCTTCGAGTCGTTTTCGTCGGAGGTTTACAACATTGCGACCCGCGAAGGAGATGGGGTCTTTTACGTCTTTGATTCCCTTTCGGATCTTCTGTCCGCCTGGGCCACGGATCTGATGATCGGCAACTTCTTCCGGATCACCTGTCCCTATCTTTACCAGCTCGATACCGTTGCCTATTTTGCCCTGCTGCGCGACAACCACTCCTATAAAACCGTTGCCCGGATTCGGGAAACCACCCAGGTTCTCCTGGATGTCTACAATGTGGAAGACAGGATATACGTCCATCCCCTGAAGGTCATGGGACGCCATCTTCCCACCATGTTTCTCCCGCACCTCAAGAGTGGAAACCGTTTTTCGCCGGTAAGCAGCAGCATGGACACAGGGCAGCTCGTCCGCTATTTTTCCGGAAAGGGGCTGGAAAGCGCCAAACGAAATCTCGATTACTGGGATCGGCTTTTTCTTCATGTCCGGGATCTGCTGCAGGGAGAGATGGACGACGAGGAGAAAGGAAAGATCCTCGACCATCTCTGCGAGATCATGATCGGGCGGGAGGAGCGGATCCATGCGCTCGCCAGAAACTACCTCACCCTGGAAGACCTCTGCAACATCAAGGCACGGCTCATCGGGACGGGCTACATCGGCGGCAAGGCGGCAGGCATGCTGATCGCGCGCAAAATGCTCCTTCAGGATCCTTCCTTCGACTGGCCGCGCTATCTGGAGCCGCACGACTCCTTTTTCATCGGCTCGGATGTCTTCTACACCTACATTGTGGAAAATGGCTGGTGGAAACTGCGCATGGATCAGAAGACTCAGGAAGGGTACTTCGATGTCGCGCGGACTTTGCGCGAGCAGATGCTTCACGGCAGATTTCCCGATGAAATCGAGGAACAGTTCTGGCGGGTGATTGAGTATTTTGGCCAATCCCCGCTGATTGTGCGCTCCAGCAGCCTCCTGGAAGATGCCTTTGGAAATGCCTTTGCGGGCAAATATGAAAGCCTGTTCTGCGTCAACCAGGGGCCTCCCGAAGAACGCTACCGGCAGTTCAGGGAGGCGGTTCGTCGCATTTTCGCCAGCACGATGAATGAAGACGCCCTGGCCTACCGGCTGCAGCGGGGATTGGAACAGCATGACGAGCAGATGGCCCTCCTGGTTCAGCGGGTCTCCGGCTCCTACCGGAAGGAGTTTTTCTTCCCCGATCTGGCGGGCGTCGGCATCTCCTACAACACCTTTGTCTGGAAGAAGGAGATGGACCCCAGGGCCGGAATGGTCCGGCTGGTGCTGGGGCTGGGAACACGGGCGGTCAACCGGGTCGAGAACGATTACCCCCGCGTTATTCCCCTGGATGCCCCTTCCCTGCGTCCCCATTCCGGGGGCAGTGACATCAGGAGATATTCTCAGCACGATGTGGATGTCCTCAACATCGGCAAAAATGAATTTGAAACCATCCCGGCCAATGCTGTCCTGTCCGGGGATATGGGAATCCAGTCCGAGATGGTCGGGATTCGGGATCATGAAAGTGAGCAGCTGTTAAAAGAGCGGGGGCGGGGCGGCGAAGAGAGGTGGATCCTGACCTTTGACAGGCTTCTCTCTGAAACCCCTTTCCCGGGCGTCATGCAGAACATGATGAAAACGCTTGAAGAGAAGTACGATTATCCCGTGGATATCGAATTTACGACCAATTTTACCGGCGACGGCGCTTTCATGATCAATCTCGTCCAGTGCCGTCCGCTGCAGACCAAGGGCCGGCGCGAGGGGACCCGGGTGGACATCCCGTCCAAGCCGGCCCTGGAGCAGATCCTTTTCCAGACGGAGGGCAACTTTATGGGCGGCAGCATTGCCCAGGGGCTGAAGCGTCTTGTCTACGTGGATTACGAAGAATACAGCCGGCTGTCTCTCTCGGAAAAATACGATGTTGCCCGGCTGATCGGCAGACTGAACCGGATCAGCAAGCGGGAGGACTGCCCCGCCATTCTGTTGGGACCGGGCCGATGGGGCACCACGACCCCCTCGCTGGGCGTGCCGGTGCGGTTCGCCGAGATCAACAATTTCGTTGCGATTGTCGAAATCGCCTACATGACGGGGAGCCTGATGCCGGAACTGTCCTACGGCACGCACTTCTTCCAGGACCTGGTGGAGACGGACATTTTTTATGTGGCCCTCTTCCCGGAACAGGAGGAGTTCCTCTTCAATGTCGGCGTCATCAGGGAGGGGGAAAACCGGCTGCCCGTTCTTCTCCCGGAAAGCGCCCGCCATGGAAAGACGGTCATCGTCCGTGACGTGGAAAAGGAGGAATTCTCGCTCTTTGCCGACATCGTTTCCCGGAAGGTCCTCTGTTACCGTTCGATCATCCGGTAGGAAGCGGCCTCTTGCATCTTTTTCCAGTATCAGGAATAATCTCTTTGTGGACGTCCATCACACGGAAGCCATCAAGGTCAGGGTTACAGGACTGACACCGCGGCCACGATCGATTGGATCCATCAAAGAAGCATCCAGGAATGCCGAGGGAGGATCATGATCCAGGAGGAAAGAGTCGAGGCGCTCAATGCCGCGGAGCAAAGAAAGGGGAAGTATGTGCTGTACTGGATGCAGGCTTCCCAGAGAGCGCAGTGCAACCATGCCCTGGAATATGCCATTGTGCAGGCCAATGCCCTTGGCATACCGGTTGTTACATTTTTCGGAATGACGGACTCTTTTCCCGAGGGCAACCAGCGGCATTACACGTTTATGCTGGAGGGCCTCCGCGATGCAAAGCGCACCCTGGAGAAGAGGGGCATACAGCTCGTGATCCAGCGCTGTTCGCCGGAGCGGGGGGCCGTCATGATGAGCCGGGATGCCTCCCTGGCGGTTGTGGACCGGGGCTATCTCAGGATACAGAAGGCCTGGCGAAGGGATGGGGCCGCGGCCATGGATTGCCCTCTCCTCCAGGTCGAAAGCGACGTCGTCGTCCCGGTAAAAGAAGCGTCCCCCAAGGAGGAATATTCCGCAGCCACGATCCGGAAAAAAATTCATCGTAAGCTGACTTCGTACCTGATCCCTTTGAAGGAGACCCGGCCCCTGGCCGATTCCCTTGCCCTGGATTTCGAATCTTTTCCCGTCGAGGATGTGGAAAAGGCCCTTTCGCACCTCGAAGTGGATCGGAGTGTCCAGCCGGTCCCCGTTCTTCGGGGCGGATCCGGGGAGGCGGGCAGGCATCTTGAAATTTTTCTCGAGGACAAACTGGAGCATTATGCCGAGTTCAGAAATGATCCCACGCGGGATTACCTCTCTCTCATGAGCCCCTATCTCCATTTCGGACAGATCTCACCCCTGCACATCGCCCTGAGAATCTCCGGCTCGGGAGCCGCCGACGCCGAGGCCTATCTCGAGGAACTCATCGTGCGGCGGGAGTTGGGCATCAACTTCGTCTTCTACAATGACCGCTACGATACGTTTGCATCCCTTCCCGACTGGGCAATCAGGAGCCTCAAGGCCCACAGGCATGACCCCCGGCCTTATCGTTACTCCCGCCGGGAATTCGAGGAGGGGAACACTCACGATCCCTATTGGAACGCGGCGCAGAAGGAGATGGTGTTACGGGGGAAGATGCACGGTTATATGAGAATGTACTGGGGAAAGAAAATCCTGGAGTGGAGTTCGACTCCCGAGGAGGCTTACCAGACCGCCCTCTACCTCAACAACAAGTATGAACTGGACGGCAGGGATCCCAGCGGCTTCATGGGGGTCGCCTGGTGCTTCGGGAAGCACGACCGCCCCTGGGGAGAGCGTCCCATTTTCGGCAACGTCCGATACATGAACGCAGGGGGATTGAAGAGAAAATTTGATGCGGACGGGTATGTGCAATTGGTCCGACGATGGGAATCACAGAACGCTGAAGCCGGAGCAGGGGGGAACGATCTTCCCCGCTAGAAAAATCAGCCGGGAGTCAGGATATGAAAAGAGATCCGGCCTCACCTCGCCGGCAACCGGATTGAGAAGGCTCCCCTGCAGAGGCAGGAAGCGGGCCTTCTCCGCGGCGCCTGAAAGGCGGAATGGCTGAGGGGCAAGGACTCGAACCTCGATTTCCAGGGCCAGAACCAGGCGTCCTACCGTTAGACGACCCCTCAAGGACAGAAGGGGAAAGATCCCGATCCGGATTCGTATTGCTCTTCCGCCGCTGGCGGCAAAGGTCCGTTTCCGGGATCTGCTCCGGCTGTCCATGCTTTATGATGCGGCGCCGCAGGGCATTGCCCCCTGTCCGGATTCCCACTCGCTGAGCCCGTCGTCGTTTTTCGCGGGGGCCCCGGCCGCCTGCGGGATAATCTTCCGGTACACCCCTGCCGGCGGTCTTTTTTGTCCGTCAACCGTCAGGAGCCTGTCCACTGAGATGCCAAACAGTCTTTCGTTCTCCTCGAGGTAGGGCAGGATGAGATTCCAGTCCGCCTCGGTGACGGACGCAAACTGCCCGCCGTTGAGCTGCTCATTGACCAGCCTTTTCCGGGGATCCCTCACGTAGATCGCCCCGCCGGACGCCAGGGAAAAGATGTTGGAGCCCGGATATGGCGATTCATACTCGCGGATCGATCCGTCGTTATCGTCGAAACCGATGCCGTTGAGGATCACGAAGCCGCCGCCGTTGAGGGGATCGCCGGCCATGAAGGACTCCGCAAGGTAGTCCAGTGCCGTCCCGTTGATGACGACACGGGGTTTGCCGACGGCGTTGATCAGGGGCCGTCCTGCGGCATTCCCCATGATGTAGGCACTGCCGCCCTTGGCACCGTACATGAATGTCTGGCCGACATCGCCGTAGACAACCAGCTTCCCGTCTTTCATGATCTGGCAGAGCTGATCCTGGGCATTTCCATGAACATGGATCTCCAGGCCGTCGATGCCTGATGCCAGGTAATCACCCGAGGAGTCATAAACATCAATCCGCACATCCTTGACGACCGGGCCGAACCCGCAGCCGGTAAATCGCTGGCCACGGTATCTGTAAACAATGAACCTCTTCCAGCCAAGTTTGTAAGCGGCCACGATCAGCACCGCGTCACAGAGGTCACCTTCCGGCTCGAAGCGTTCTGCGTCGACAATGAGGGTCCGCTCATTCTTCCTGGGCGCCCGCAGCTGATCCCGGGTCGTAAAATCGATCCGGCGAAAAGCGGACTCCGATTCTTCCGAAATCAGCGGAGTCATGGAAAAGATCTCATCCAGGTTGACCTTCAGGACATGCTGGACGGAACTTCTCTTGATCCTGCCCGTGTCGTACCGCCGATCGTACAAAAGAGTCAGGGCCTCAATCGCCATTTGCTTGAATTCATCTTTTTCCAAGGCATACCGTTTAATGGTTTCAATGGCAAACCGGAAGTCGCCGGGTTCAAAATTCACGATCTGGCTCCGGATATAGGTGAACATTTTCTGTGCTGCATCCGTAGGTTCTTTTTCGGAAAACAGGCCCGCCAGCTTTTGTTCGATTTCCTTACACGATTCCGTCACGGCCACCGGTTTTGAGAGGTCACAGATGAGCTTGTCTTTGGGCGTTTCGATGACCTTTCCGAACTTGTCCGTACAGATGAGCTTCCTGTTTTCCGAACCGTCGCCGGCATCCTGAAGACTGAAGATGAAAGAGCCGCCGTCCGTATAGCTCCCGCCGCGGGCATTCCAGTATTTGTCGGCAATGGGCCCGAAGCGCGGATCTTCCCGTTCCAGGGAGATGAGCGTGGCGTCGATGGCCTGCTTTTCCGAACAGATCAGACCGATGGACACCTCCCCTTCCTGCAGGGCGAACACCTGGGGGCGGAGCATGGCCGTATCCGTAATGCCGATCAGTTGAAACCGGCTGTTCCTGACGTCATTGCGGGCAATGATGAAGAACCAGGGTCCGTCGGGTGAGGCGTTGACGTGATGGGTCGAAATGGCCTTGTAGAGCTCCTGCTTTTCTGCCGGAAGCATGTCGAAGTCCATTTCGGAGGTCGGCGCCATGGCCTCGATCAGGTATTCCAAGGGATACTTGTAGACGCGGCTCCACAGGTCCAGGAGCAGCGCAGCCTCCTCCGTATCGGTGAGAAACAGGGGAGTATAGTTCCTCTGTTTGAGGTATTCGTAAATGGCCTGATAGTTCGCAAAATCACCGTTGTGCACCAGGGCTTCATTGAGGGCGCTGAAGGGGTGGCAGCCGCCGGGGTGCCAGACGCGCCCCCGGGTGGGATACCGCTGGTGGGCCAGCCAGACGTGCGCCTTGAAGTCATCCAGTTTGTAGTAGCGGACCACATTTTCCGCATACCCGACGATTTTCAGGATCATCATGTTCCGGCCATGGGACATGACAAAGGCCTTCTTTTCACCGAGAGAGGCGTAATACCGGGTGTTGATCCGGAAGCTGTTCTGATAGACGAATTCGTCCTCGGCATCCCGCCGGTCCAGCGAGGAGAAATCATGTTCCCGAATGAACTGGTCCAGGACGTCGTCCCTGACGCGGACGAAATAGCGCATAATGTCCGGGGGTCTGACTTCAAGGCCGATGCTTCGATAATCATCGATCGTGGCCAGTTTCTCGGACTTGTCAATCCGGAAATACGGTTGAATGTAAGTCTGTTCTATCTCCTCGGCCACATCGGTTTCAAGGAGGGCGATGTGGAGCATGTAATCCTCATCGAGGACCTGCCGGGAGACTCCCAGCGCTTCCGGAATAAACCCCACCGCGCCGATGCCCCCGCCCTTCCCGTTGCCCCGGTTGTGCATCTGGACGGACGGCTCGAAGATGTTCTTCCCGGTGACGGGGATGGAACTGATGAATCCCGTAACGCCGCAGCCGCCTTCCTCCTCCGTATTCGAGGGGAGATCGGGCACCCGGCTGCAGAGTTCCGTGCGTGAAAGCAATATTTTGTCAGCGCTATCCATGATTTGCAAGCTCCGCCTTAATTACTGTAATCTATGTGCTCCAGCAGATCCGTCCGCCCGACAAGCTCCTTAACGCTCTTCATGCCGAACTTCTGAAGGATCTCAACGAGCTGGACATTCCATGCATGGTAGAAATTGGTCAGGCGTTGGGTCGCCCACTCCTCGGTGAAGAGGTCTGCCAGCTCGGAGTCCGTTGAAGCGATGCCCCGGGCGCAGCCGCGCCCCGATTCACAATTGCCGCAGCGGACACATTCCAGGGCAATCAACTCAGCCGTTCCAACCACGGCCCCGTCTGCGCCAAGGCAGATCGCCTTCGCCAGGTCATGGGCGGTCCGGATCCCTCCCGAAGCGATGAGGGTAATGGCGTCCCGGACGCCCTCATCCTTCAGGAAACGATGAACCTTGACGATGCCGTATTCGATGGGCATGGCGATGTTTTTCTTGGCGATATCCGGCGCCGCGCCGGTGCCCCCGTAACCGCCGTCGATGTGGATGATATGCGCACCGGCATAGTAGGAGCCGACAGCCACCATGTCCACGTCATTGGGCGTGGAAACCTTCACGGATACCAGGGCCTGGGGGTTCATCTCCTTGATCCAGTCGATGTGCTTCTTGTGATCCTCGATGGAATAGACCGAGTGAAAGGGAAAGGGCGAAAACAGGGAGGTTCCCTTGACGGCCTCGCGCATCCTGGCGACGCTTTCCGTATTCTTCTCTCCCAGCAGGTGTCCGCCAAGACCTGGCTTCGCACCCTGGGCGTACTTGAACTCGACGATCCTCACCCGCTGGATCGTCTCCTCGCGGACCCCGAAGAGACCGGTGGCCACCTGGGTGATCACATGGTCATCATAGGGGATGAGGTTCTCCGGATAACCGCCTTCACCGGAACAGGTAAAGGTGTTCCAGATGGTGGCATTGTGCGCCTTGGACACCATGGTGGGGAGGCTGACGGAACCGAAGGACATTCCACCGCCGTACATGGGGGTCGAGATGACCACATTCCCCCGCCCGTCGTTTCTCCGGTTCAGCTCGATGGCCGTGGAGATTTGGGAAGTGTCGACATACGGCGGATTGGCTGGGAATTTGAACCGCAGCTTGTCGAAGCCGCCGCCGGAATTGCCGACGGAATATTCAAGGTCCGTCCGCGTGGGCGGGTAACCCGTCTCGGCCATGATCCACGTCGCCGTAATGATGTCCGCCGTCCAGCGATAATCTCCCAGGGTATCGTACATGGGGTTGAGCGACAGGCTCAAGGCCTGGCGCGGGCACTTGCCGATGCAGCAGAACTCCTTGCTCCGGCACTCAAAGCCGATGCACTTGTAGTCGATCGGCGGATTCACCCTGTTGTGCCCCTCCACTCGTTCATGAACGCCGTAAGGGCACGTCCTGGCGCAGGTTCCGCAGTTGATGCAGGCATCCGACCGGGTGATCTTGTATTTCGGCACCTGGTGCCGGAAACGCGAAGGGATCTCTTTGATGGTTACGGCTGATGGTTTCATAGGTTGACTGCTTCCCTGTTTTTAAATAGTTTTCCAAAAGTGTCCTCGTCGACCTCCTCGAAGAAGATCGCCCGGCCTGTTTCTCCCCGCAGACGGCGGGCTTCCCGGATTCCCATGGCTCCCATCACCTCGAGGAGCTGCGAATGCCAGGCGCCCATGAGATTGATGACCCTCTGGGCAAGGATCGGTACGGGGATTTCTTCCAGTCCGCTTGGAAAAACCAGGAACTTTTCAGGCTCTTCATACAGCCGGACCCCCATCGCGATGAGCAGGGGCAGGTCCACGGCCGCCAGGTCCGCGCCGCAGATCATGGCCTTGGGAACATGCTCCGCCATGGCGATTCCCCCGGAAAAGATCAGGGTGACCTCGTCGCGGATCCTTTCACGGACAAGCCGCTGGTGGACGGACCGGATGATGTCCTTGAGCACCCTCGGAGGGGAGGTGGCATGACCATCCGCCTCCATGCCGCGGTAGTCGGCAACGATATGGATGATCTCCACGCCGCGTTGGGCAAGCCTGGAAACCGCGTCCTCGACGCCGTTGCCCGCCTGGATCCGAACGATGACCGGAGCGCCGCAGATTTCCTTCATTTTGTCCTTTATGCCCGAAATATTGTTCAGAAGTTCACCGTCATACTCCAGGGCGGCCAGCCGCGCTTTTTTCAGGAAAGCCGAGTGCCGGTCGATGTCCTGATGGGTCAGCAATGGAACAATGTTTCCGGCGTAGGGCTCCATCTCCGGTGTCAGGCCGTCCGCGGGCAGAAGAAGGAATGTCTCAATCTCCGCCGCCGCTTTGGCCAGGGCTGCCAGGACATTTCCCTTCAGGTTGTCGGCCGGAAGGTCGAAGACCAGGGGAAGGGGGAGATGGACCGTATCGAATGTCTTCGACAGCAGCCGCCCCTTGTCATCAAAGGACAGATGATTGAGTTTCCTGCCCAGCTCAACGGCGGTGCTGATGTACTCACGTCCATGGATTCCGTCCCGGGTCGGACGGACGATCTCCGACATGTCCGTCCACATGCCGTCAAATCCCGCACCGGTGAATGGACCTCTGTATCCGGCACCGGATACGGGCACCTTTCCGTCCTCCGCCTGCTTCCAGAGGGCAATGAGCATATGGGATTTCCAGTAAGAGCCGTCGTTGTTCAGGAAGTCCTGGTTCAGCGATTTTTCCAGGGCCCCCCGGGGGCACTCCTGGATGCACCGGAAACAGTTCCTGCAGACGGCCGTGTTGGGAGCCGCCATCTTCCGGGGATCGCCCCTCTCCCTCTTATGGGCTTCATAGATGCACACCTTGGTGCACTTGCCGCAGTTGATGCAGTTTTCTCCCCGCGTGATCCTGAACTTGAACAGGTATTCCATGTCCAGGGGGGTCGCTTTTGTGGAAATGTGGTATTTCTTCGGCATCGTCGTTCTTCTTCTCTGTGAAATGAAGTTGATCGATCTGGATCAGGCGTTTCTCTCCACCATCTCCCAGTATTCGTTACTCTTGTCGACCTTCTGCAGAAATTCCTTTATCTGGGCTTCCGGACGGCCGAACTTGCCTTCAAGCCTCTGTTCCAGAGCATCCCAGAACCTCATCAGTTCGAGATTGGTCTGGCAGATCTCCTCGCAGGCCTTGCAGTGCATGCACATGAAGGCATTTGCCGCTTCATCCCTGGTCACTTCCTTTCCTTCAATGAGTTTCTTGGCCAGGGCGACTTTCCCCTTTGCCGTGACCCCCTCGTTGTGCGTGATCAGGTAGGCTGGACAGACGGCAAGGCAGTTGCCGCACTTGGCGCAGGCATGGGTGCTTAACTCGAAATCAAGGTGGTCGATTTTCCTGTCCTTCCCGAAGAGCAGCGTGGCCGCCTTGCCGATGACCGGAGACAGCAAGGTCAGGAGATTCATGGAAAAGCGGAACACAGCCGGTTGAAAGACGAGGGAGGCAAGGGCCGTTGAGTCGACCGCAAAGAATTTTCCCGGGTTCAGGATGCCGTTCGGATCCATCTTGGCTTTGTACGCCTTGAGCGCCCGCTGCCTCTCCGGATTGTACAGGGCATCGATGAAGGCGGCATTCCAGAGGCCCAGGCCGTAGGGCTCGGCCCCCAGGGAAACGGCCTTTTGAGTAAGCATGGAAACGAGGGGCATATTGATCATGTATTTTTTCTTCCGTGAGTCACAGAGGAAGGTGGCCATGATCAGCGCCTTTTTTTCATCGAGGATATAGGAATCGATGCAGATTTCCACGCCGAACCGGTCTCCAAGCATCTTTGCCTCTTCAATAAACTCTGCGGCCGCGGAAATCGGGATGATGATTTCGCTCGCCAGAATGGTCGGCCCCAGGCGCTTGGTCTTCATTCCGAAAAGGCGCTCATTCCAGAGGTAGCGCGCGGCATAGCGGGGCGCCGCCTCGACGATCCCTGATTTGGCAATGTATCCTTCAAAGCGTTCTTCATCCTCGGCACTGCCGAATTCAAACAGGACGCCGGCGCTCTTCCTGAAAATCTCAGCCCGGATGACCTCGTTGGTGTCGTTGAGATGATTCTCATCCAGAAAGCGGATGACGTTGGGATTGAGATTCTCGGACCTCCTGCTTTTCAAGAAGCGGCCGATGAATTCAAAAGCCGACCGGTCGTCCTTGAAATAAAGCAGATGGGCATAGGAGGCTTCCGGCACATCCCGCAGTTTGAGCGTGGCCTCAACGATGATCCCAAGCTCCCCTTCGGTGGACACAAAGAAGTTGAATTCCGGGTCGGAAGGGGAAAGCGCCTTGAGCTCCCCGGCGCCGGTGATCACCTTCATCGACACAATCTGCCTTGACAGGTGCCCGTACCTGAAGCTGTTGATTCCGTAGCCCCCCGTGGAGATCCAGCCGGCCACGGTAGAGAACTTGCTGGAGGGGTAGGTCATCAGGCACAGCCCAACCTTCTTGGCCATCAGGTCAATATCGCTCCACCTTGCGCCCGCCTCAACGGTAACGGTCTTATTCCCGGTGTTCATCTCCAGGATTTTCCGGAACGGAGACAGGTCCACAACAATCCCGGCCTTCGTCGGAATCACGCCACCGAAGCCCCATGATGCAGAACCTCTCGGTATGACGGGAATTTTCTCCCTGTTGGCAAACTCCAGGATCTTCTGGATCTCGTCCACGCTTTTCGGCTGGACGACAAAATCGGGTTGCGTTTTAAAAAATGCCCTGGTCATGATGTCGGGGACATCCCCGATATCATGGGAGAACATCTCTCTTTCTTCCGGCTTGTCGAGGATGGTAATATCGCCCGCGGCCTTTATGAATTCTTCAATCGGTTTCATGTTTCCCATGTCTCTTCAACTCTCATTCATATCGAGAGGCAAGACCCTCTCTTGTTCTCAGAGATGACAGAATGAACTCTCATTTGTTCCCTTAAGCGCAAGATGAGTGCCACGATCTGAACGTTACTTCCCGGGGCTCCAGGGAGAATGCATTTTTTATATCTGAGGGGGGGGATATTGAGACCTAGTATTTCAATTGGCCAATAATAAAGGGGAAAAATTAAATTTCCTCGTTTCCAAGCAGCAAGAAACTTCGATATGATTACTCAACAAATCCATTTTTGAAGCTGTAGCAAACTTTGAGAGGAAAAATAAAGGAACTAAATTGTATAAAATTTTAATTTCAGAACAAATTTGTTCTTTAAGGAATCTTTGTTATTGCGACCAATCCCTTGAATAGAACTCGCTGATGGCACATATTGATCCTATAAAAAAAGCGGGTTCATTCATGGAAGTAGGACTTGGGCAGGACGCTCAGAATTCAGCCGTGCGGAAAGCGCCTTAAAGAACTTTCTTACTGAGATGGAAGGTTCACTCTCGAGAGAGGTTATTATTTTTTACGAATTATGTACCTCTGTTGCACCCCCGGCAAAGCCGGGGATGCAACAGAAAAAACTACACGTATGTCCCTTGGATATAATCATTCAGGTGCTTGATCAGATCCTCATGTTCCGAAAGCGTGGCTTTAACAACATTACCGATGGAAATGATGCCCACCATCTTATCCCCATCGAAAACAGGCAAATGACGGATGTTATTGTTCGACATGACGGCCAAACATTCCGCTGCTGTGCTGCTGACATTAACGCTCATAACCGGTGCGGTCATAATTTCCCTGACTTTTGTTGCGTTAGGATCTCTGCCTGCCAGGGTGATCTTCCTCGAATAATCCCGTTCTGTTACAATACCCACCAGTTCGTTGTTCTCGACCACGGTAAGTGCCATCACATTCTTTTCCAGCGCCAGCTGAAGGGCCGAATAGGCGCTATCGTCAGGACTAATGGAAAAGATGTCACTGTAACCTTTTGCCTTTAACATATCTCTTGCGTTGACAATAAGCATTGTCTTACCTCCTTGATCCAAAGCTGTTTAAAATAGTTAGAACTGTCCAAGTTACTCAGTGAATCCAATTAATTATTTTTCCTTCTTACTTAAGTTCATTTGTGAGCATGAAACACTCTTTCGATTTTTTAACTTTCCTTCAACCCAAAAGCATTAACAGCCTCCTGTATTTAACAACATAAAAAAGACATTGTGAAATCTCTCTGTTTCATGTGATGCTGATAAAGGTTTACTATTAAAAAAACATCCTCGATTTTTATTATATTTTTTAATAGCAGGCAATCCTATGTTTGTCAATTTTATTGATCCAAGCAAACATATCCTGGTTCTCACGATTCTTCCAATCTGTTGATTCTATATAAAAAACGGGCGGCAAGAAGTATAAGTTGACGAAGCAGTGCTGGAATTGGTCCTCATGGGAAACTCATATTCCAATGAGGATTCATTGACCGAAAAACTGGCGGTAAAGCAGATTGATGTCCTGACCGAAAGAGTCAATTACTTCTGCTTCCATCAGATTTACATCACGAACGGGCTTACGTGCATCATAAGAGGATATTTTTTTCATTCCGAAGGCCCAGGAATTCAAATCAGGGTTTGAAATAGGACATTTTTGTCTAGGTTTTTTTTGACCGGCAGCGGACTACGCTTCCCGACAAGCCAAGGAGGAAATCCTTCTGGGGCTTTGTTGAATCATTCTGAATCACGGCGGCAGGAAAGACCGGTCAGTCGGCGGAGATTTCCACCAAGGATGGCCTCCCGTTCCCGATCACCGATGGCCAGGGAAAGCACTTTCTGCAGCTCGGCCTTCATGGTGCCGAAGGGGATATCCGACCCGAAGAGAATCCGCTCCGCTCCAACTTCCTGAACAAAACGCCCGATGGTTTGCGGTGTGGCCAGGGCCGTATCGAAAAAGACGTGCTCGTTCTTCTTGAAGGTGGCTAGGAACTCCAGGGGATTTCCGCCCAGCATCCCCAGGTGGGGAATAATGAGGTTGAGTTTTCCGGACCGCTTTGCCAGCGCTTCGGTAAATTCAAGCTCTTCCTCGACGATCAGGGGCAGGCCGATGGCCTCCGACTGTTCCAGAAATTCCGGCAGCGCCGGGTCATCCAGGACCTCATAGTTTGAAGAGCAGTCCGATATCCCCCGCGTCCAGTGCCATTTTCCCCCGAAAAAACCTTTTTCCCCGGGGATCGTCCGCAGGTCGTCGGGGATGTAATAATAGGGAATGAACTGGGGAATGCGGCGGGCTTCATCGAGGAGTTCCCCGTTGATGCCTTCATCCGCCAGGGCCTGTGAGGGGAAAGGAAAGATCACGATCCGGTCCACGCCGCTCTGCCGGGCCTGCCGAAGCAGCTCATCGGTGGTCACGGTTATGCCCATTTGCGCGGAAGGCCCCCAGTGGGTATGCGAATCAATGATTTCCACGGGTCATCCTCCACGTATTTCGGAATGTCCGGCTGGACATCCCCGCTTTTCGAACGTCTTCCCGCTGACTACTCGAAACAGAGTTTCTGGATTTCCCCGGGCGGTTTCAGGGGGTATTTTCCTGTGTAGCAGGCCAGGCAGAAGGACTCCGGGTTCATGTTCGCACTGCGGACCAGCCCGCTCAGGCTGAGGTAGTGCATGGAGTCCAGACCGATGAACCGGGCGATCTCCTCTTCGTTGTCTCGATGGGCGGCCAGGAGCTCTCCCTTTGCCGAAAAATCGATCCCGTAGGGGCAGGGAAAGCGGGTCGGCGGACAGCTGATGGCCATGTGGAGAGACTTCGCCCCGTTTTCCCGGAGATAACGGACCCTGTTGCGGCTGGTTGTCCCCCGGATGATGGAATCTTCGACAATCAATATCCTTTTTCCCGCAATCAGCGGCTTGACGGGGTTCAGCTTCACCCTGACGGCGAAATCCCGCATGGGCTGGGTCGGCTGGATAAAGGTCCGGCCCACATAGTGGTTGCGGATCATCCCCATCTCGAAGGGAAATCCGCTCTCTTCCGCATACCCCAGGGCGGCATAGTTGCCCGAATCGGGGAAAGGCATGACAAAATCGGCATCAGGCCGGTATTCCTGCGCCAAGGCATGGCCGAACCGCTTCCGGCAGAGATAGACATTCTGCCCGAAGATCTGGCTGTCCGGCCTGGCGAAATAGATGAGCTCGAAGACGCAGTGGGAATGGGGCATGCGGGGGAAGGGGCTCAGGCTGGTCACCCCCTGTTCATCAATAAGAATAATCTCACCCGGTTCGACGTCCCGCAGATACTGGGCGCCCAGAAGATCAAAGGCGCAAGTCTCCGATGCCACAACCCATCCGTCATTGAGGCGGCCCAGCGACAAAGGGCGGAAGCCGCGGGGGTCGCGGAAGGCGATAATCGAGTTCCGGGTCAGCATGACGATGCTGTAGGCGCCCTGAACCCGCTGGAGCGCCGCTTTCAAAGCCGCCTCAATGCCTCTCTTGAGATGGGGCGCCATGAGGTGAACGATGACCTCGCTGTCCATGGTGGATTGGAAGATGGATCCTGAGTCTTCCAACTCCCGGCGCAGGGACTGGGCATTGATCAGATTGCCGTTGTGCCCCAGGGCGTAGTATTCTTCGCCGTGATGAACGACAAAGGGCTGAGCGTTGGACAGGGAGGATGAACCGGTTGTGGAATAGCGGACGTGTCCGATGGCCATGGTGCCGGGAAGGCGGGCCAGATGTTCTTCATGGAACACTTCCGAGACAAGCCCCATCCCCTTGTAGGTCCGGACCGTGTGTCCATCCGCCGTTGCAATGCCTGCGCTTTCCTGCCCCCGGTGCTGCAGGGCGAAGAGCCCGAAAAAGGTGAGCCGTGCAGCCTCGGGATGCCCGTACACGGCAAAAATGCCGCAGGCCTCGCGGGGTTTATCTTCAAAAACAAGATCTTCATCCATGGGTTTCATGCCTGCACCCTGTCTCTGATGTCCTTGAAATGATAAGCCTGAAGGGGTTTGACCTCCCACTCTCCCTGGCGGACGGCCGCAACGGCTTCGCACAGCGCCCCGGCGCCGGCGATGGTCGTGGAATAGAGGATGTTGCAGGTTAATGCGCTGCGCCGGATGACGCAGGCGTCCCGGGTCGGCCGCCTTCCCACGCTCGTGTTGATGACGAGGGCCACTTCGCCGTTTTTGATCCGGTCCACGATGTGGGGCCGCCCTTCGCTGACCTTGAAAACCGTTTCCGCGGGGATATCCAGGCCACGCAGATAAGCGGCCGTCCCCTGGGTCGCCAGGAGCTCGAAGCCCATTTCCCGGAAGCGTCGGGCAATGGGTGCGATCTTTTCCTTGTGGATGTCATGTACGCTGATGAAGACCCTTCCCTCCCTTGGAATGGCAAACCCCACCGCCATCTGGGATTTGGCAAAGGCCAGCCCGAAGGAGGCGTCCATTCCCATGACTTCGCCCGTGGACCGCATTTCCGGACCCAGGACAATCTCTGCGTCGGGAAAGCGGTTGAAAGGGAAAACGGCCTCCTTTACAGACACGTGCGCAGGCCGGATGGCTTTCGTAAACCCCAGTTCCCTGAGGGAGCGCCCCAGCATGACCTTGGTCGCCAGCCTGGCCAGGGGGACCCCTATCGCCTTGCTGACAAAGGGCACCGTTCGCGAAGCCCGGGGGTTGACTTCCAGGAGATAGAGAACGCCATCCTTGACGGCATACTGAATATTCATCAAGCCGACCACCTTCAGTTCCCGGGCGATTTTTTTCGTCTGCTCCTCAATCCTTCCGAGGAACTCTTCGGAGAAGCTCAGGGTGGGCAGAATACAGGCGCTGTCCCCGGAATGGATCCCCGCCTCCTCGATGTGCTCCATGATGCCGGCCACCACCGTCTCGCTGCCGTCGCTGATGGCGTCCACGTCCACCTCGATGGCATCTTCGAGAAACTGATCGATCAGGATGGGATGATCGGGGGAGACCTTCAAGGCCCGCTCCATGAACTGGCTCAGGGTTGCAGCGTCATAGACGATTTCCATGGAGCGCCCGCCCAGGACATAGGACGGCCGGACCAGGACGGGATAGCCGATGCGCTCCGCCGCCGCCAGAGCCCCGGCCACATCCGTCGCCGTCGCATTGTCCGGCTGGTTGAGCTTGAGCTTGTTTACAATCTCCTGAAACCGTTTCCGGTTCTCCGCCCGGTCGATGGAATCCGGCGATGTACCGAGAATTCTCGCTCCCGCGGCCTCCAGGTTTTTCGCCAGGTTGAGCGGCGTCTGGCCGCCGAACTGGACGATGACGCCATCGGGCTTTTCACAGGCGATAATGTGCAGGACGTCTTCCAGGGTCACAGGTTCGAAAAAGAGCTTGTCGGAGGTGTCGTAATCGGTGCTCACCGTCTCCGGGTTGGAGTTGACCATCAGGCTTTCGTACCCCTCTTCCCGGAGGGCGAAGGAGGCATGGACGCAGCAGTAATCGAATTCGATGCCCTGCCCGATGCGATTGGGGCCGCCGCCGATGATCAGGACCTTGCGTTTATCCGAGGGCCGCGCCTCCGTCTCTTCCTCATAAGTCGCGTAATAATAGGGGGTATAGGCTTCGAATTCGGCGGCGCAGGTATCGACGAGCTTATAGACGGGCAGCAGATTTTCGGAAAATCGCCGGGAGCGGATTTCACCTTCCGGAACACCCCAGAGCTCCCCCAGCCTGCGGTCCGAAAAGCCCCATCGCTTCGCCTCCCGAAGCATTTCCCCCGATGGCCCTTCCAGCTGCAGGACGGCCTCTGCCTGGACAATCTGACGGATCTGATCGAGAAACCAGGGATCGATGCGTGTGAGCTGATGGATCTTCTCGAGGGTCATCCCGTATTTCAGGGCCGCAGCCAGGTAGAACAGCCTCAGGGAGTTGGGGGTGATCAGTTTGGCCTTTATCTGCTCCTCCAGGCCCGGGGCCTCCTGCAGGGGTTCGAGTAGCCCGAACCGGCCGATCTCCAGGGAGCGGACCGCTTTCTGGAGGGCTTCCTTGAAGGTCCGGCCAATGGCCATGGTCTCTCCCACGGATTTCATGGAGGTGGTCAGGAAATCCTCCGTCTCGGGAAATTTCTCGAAGGTCCAGCGGGGAATCTTCACCACGCAGTAATCCAGGGTCGGCTCAAAGGAAGCCAGGGTCTCCCGGGTAATGTCGTTGGGGATCTCATCGAGGGTATAGCCGATGGCCAGCTTGGCGGCGATCCGGGCGATGGGAAAACCCGTCGCCTTTGAGGCCAGGGCTGAGGAGCGGGAAACCCTGGGGTTCATTTCAATCACGATCACCTCCCCCGTTTGGGGATGAACGGCGAACTGGACATTGGACCCGCCCGTTTCCACGCCTATTTCCCGCATGATGGCCATGGCGGCATTCCGCAAACGCTGGTATTCGGCGTCGGTCAGGGTCTGGGCCGGCGCCACCGTGATGGATTCGCCCGTGTGCACCCCCATGGGATCGAGATTCTCGATGGAGCAGATGATGACGACATTGTCCGCCCGGTCCCGCATGACCTCGAGTTCATATTCCTTCCAGCCCAGCGCCGACTCCTCCAGCATGATTTCATGGATCATGCTGGCCTCGAGGCCCGCCCGGGCATGCTCCATCAACTCCTCCCAATTGTAGGCCACACCGCTTCCCGTGCCGCCCAGGGTAAATGACGGGCGGACAATAACGGGAAATCCGACCTCCTCCGCGGCGGCCAGGGCCTCTTCCACCGTCCGGGCAAAGCGGCTTCCGGGAACCCGGAGGCCGATGTTCTCCATGGCCCTGCGGAACAGCTCCCGGTCCTCGGCCTTGTGAATGACGGGCAGGGAGGCCCCGATCATCTCCACCCCGTAACGATCCAGGATGCCGCTTTCAGCGACGGCCACGGCGGTGTTCAGCCCCGTCTGGCCGCCCAGGGTGGGCAGCAGTGCATCGGGCCGTTCTCGAACGATGATCTTTTCAACGGCCTCGGGGGTAATGGGTTCGATGTAGGTCCGGTCGGCCGTTTCCGGGTCGGTCATGATCGTGGCCGGATTGCTGTTGATCAGGACCACGGAACAGCCTTCCTCCCGCAGGGCCTTGCAGGCCTGTGTGCCGGAATAGTCGAATTCGCAGGCCTGGCTGATGATGATCGGCCCGGAACCGATGATCAGGATCTTTTTAAGGTCTTTCCGCTTCGGCATAAAATGTCTTCTTGATTATTCCCATTCAATCGTGCTTGGAGGTTTGGAGCTGATGTCGTAGACGACCCGGTTGATCCCGCGGACTTCATTGATGATCCGATTGGCGATGCTTCCCAGCAGTTCATGGGGCAGCCGCGCCCAGTCCGCCGTCATGGCGTCATCGCTGGTGACGGCCCGGATGGCCGCAATGTTTTCGTAGGTCCGCTGATCCCCCATGATCCCCACGCTTTTCAGGGGCAGCAGGATCACAAAAGACTGCCAGAGTCGGCGATAGTAATCGGCGGCCTTGATCTCCTCCAGGAGAATGGCGTCGGCCTTGCGGAGGAGGGCCAGCCGCCTGGATGTGACTTCGCCGATGATCCGGATGCCGAGACCGGGACCGGGAAAGGGATGCCTCCAGATCATCTCGTCGGGAAGGCCCAGTTCCCTTCCCAGGAGGCGCACTTCGTCCTTGAAGAGGTGCTTCAGGGGCTCGATGAGCTTCATTTTCATCCGCCGGGGAAGGCCACCCACATTGTGGTGGGACTTGATCACGGCGCTGGGGCCTCCAAAGGCCGAGCGGGATTCGATGACGTCCGGGTAGAGGGTCCCCTGGGCCAGATAGTCCACATCCCGGATTTTTTGTGCCTCGCTGTCGAAGACCTCGACAAAGACCCGCCCGATGATCTTGCGCTTCCGTTCCGGATCCTCGACGCCCTTCAAGGCGGCAAGAAACTGGGCCCTGGCCCGGACGAACCGGATGTTCATGCGAAAATGCCTTTTGAACAGAGAAAGGACCTTTTCCGCTTCCCCCTGGCGCAGCAGGCCGTTGTCGACAAAGACGCTGGTCAACTGGTTTCCGATGGCCTGGTGGAGAAGCAGCGCCGCGACGGAAGAGTCCACTCCGCCGCTCAATCCCAGGACGACGCGTCGGTCTCCCACTGTGGTGCGGATCTCCTCCACGGAATTCCGGACAAAGGAGGCCATGGTCCAGCTTTTCCCGCAGCCGCAGATGAGAAAGAGAAAGTTTTCCAGCATCTTCTTCCCTTCCGGGGTGTGCACGACTTCAGGATGGAACTGGAGTCCGTAAAAGCGCCGCTTCGAATCCTCAACGGCGGCAACCCGGGTATTGGCCGTTTCCGCGGTGATTTCAAATCCTGCAGGCAACCGGTCGATCGTGTCCCCGTGGCTCATCCAGCAGCGGGTGTTCTCGGCGACGCCCGAAAAGATTCCGTCCCCCTCCCGCCGGATCACGTGCAGTTCGGCAAAACCGTACTCCCGCTTGGCCGACCGGATTACCTTGCCGCCCAGGCAGTCCACCATGTACTGCAGCCCGTAGCAGATGCCGAGAGTGGGAATGCCCAACTCGAAGATGCCTTTGTCCACCCGTGGGCTGTCGGGTTCGTAAATGCTTGCCGGCCCTCCGGAGAGAATGATCCCCTCCGGATTGAGCGCCTTGATCGCCTCCAGGGAAATGTCCGGGGGCTCGATCTGGCAGTACACCTCCAGCTCCCGGACCCGGCGGGCGATCAACTGGTTGTATTGGGATCCGAAATCGATAATAAGAATCATGATAGATGCCTCGCGGCCTTCAGGAAGGGTTCCGCGGCGCGCGCTTCTTCTCTGAAGACATGGTTTCAATAAAGGATTTAAAAAGATAAGACGCATCCTGCGGTCCCGGCGCCGCTTCGGGATGATACTGGACGCTCAAGGCACGAAGGGATGGATAGGCAATCCCCTCGGAGGTTCCGTCGTTCAGGTTTTCATGGGTCTGTTCCAGCTCGGAGGGAAGGGATTCCGGCAGGACGACAAAACCGTGATTCTGGGAAGTGATCTCCACCCTTCCCGTCCGCTTCTGCCGAACCGGCTGATTGATCCCGTGATGGCCGAACTTCAGTTTTTCCGTGCGGCCGCCCACGGCCTGTCCGAGAATCTGATGCCCGAGGCAGATGCCGAAGATCGGAAGTTTTCCCAAAAGCTCCCGGACGGTGGCCACAATATGAGGCAGCGCGGCCGGATCACCCGGCCCGTTGGACAGGAGCAGCCCGTCGGGAGACCAGGACAGGATCTCTGTGGAAGACAAGCCGGCGGGCACGACGACCACCTCGCATCCGGCCTCTTCCAGACAGCGGAGGATGTTGTATTTGACCCCGCAATCCAGAACGACCACCCTCGGATGTCCAACCTGTTCCGCCAGCCGGTCCGGATCCGCCTTTTCGGCACATCCCTGCACCCAGCGGTAAGGCTGCCGGCAGCCGACAGTCCGGACCAGATCCCGCCCCACGAGACCGGGATAGGCCCGCACCTTCTGCAGCAGAAGTTCGATGTCCGAAGTTTCCGAGCTCAATACGCCGCGCATGGCCCCGTTAACACGCAGACGCCTGGTCAGGGCGCGGCAGTCCATCCCCTCCACTCCCAGCGTCCCCTGGGACTCCAGGAAGGCCTTGAGGGTCTGCCTGGATTGCCAGTTGCTGGGAAAATCCGAGTACTCGCGGACAATCAACCCTTCCAGGCAAATTCCGGCAGACTCCATGTCCCTGGGATTGATCCCGTAATTGCCGATCAGCGGATAGGTCATGGTCACGATCTGCCCCTTGTAGGACGGATCGGTCAGGATTTCCTGGTACCCTGTCATTCCCGTATTGAAGACGACTTCCCCCAGAACTTCACCGCCCCCTGCAAAGACCTCCCCCCGGAAGACGCTACCGTCTTCCAGAACCAGCAAGGCTGCTTTCTGCTTTCGCAACAGGGTCACCCGGTTTTCCCCCAATTCTCTGACCGCCTTTGAATCTCCCGCAGGAGAGCAAGGCGAATGCCGTTTGACATTCCGGCCGCCGATGACCGGCCGCCGCTGCTTGGCTATGAACTATCTACCTGGAATCATTAACTATTAAATAATTTTGTTCCGCTTCTTATATCAGCACCCGTCCGGATAATGCAACACCATAATGACGGAGCAGCCGTTTCTGCAGATCGTTAAAGCATCGGCAGATAGCGGTCAATTTCATAGCGGCTCACGTGCGTACGGAATCGATCCCATTCCAGCTTCTTGTTTTCCACGAATTTCTCGAAGATGTGGTCTCCCAGGGTCTCCCGGACCAGTTCGCTCGCGGACACCGCAACAATCGCCTCATAGAGGCTGCCGGGCAGAGAGCGGATGCCGGCCTCCTCCCTGGCTTTTTCCTTCATTTCAAAGATGTCCTCTTCAATCGGCTCCGGCAGCTCATAGCCCTTCTCCACCCCCTTCAATCCGGCAGCCAGCATCACGGCGAAGGCCAGGTAGGGGTTGCACGCCGGGTCGGGGGAACGGAACTCGATGCGGGTCGCCTGCTCTTTTCCCGGTTTATACATGGGAACGCGAATCATGGCGGAACGGTTGCGCCGCGCCCAGGACACATAGACCGGCGCTTCGTAGCCCGGCACCAAGCGCTTGTAGGAATTGACCCACTGATTGCAGATCGCCGTAATTTCAGGGGCGTGCCTCATCAGTCCGGCAATGTAGTGCTTTGCCATGGTGGAGAGATGATACGCGTCGTTTCCGTCAAAGAAGGCATTTTTATCCCCGACAAAGAGAGACTGGTGGGTGTGCATCCCGCTGCCGTTTTCCCCGAAGACCGGCTTGGGCATGAAGGTGGCGTAAAATCCGTTCTGGCGGGCGATCTCCTTTACCGTCGTCCGGTAGGTCATCACTTTATCCGCCATGCGGAGGGACTCATCGTAACGGAGATCGATTTCATGCTGGCTCGGCGCCACTTCATGATGGGAGTATTCGACGCGGATTCCCATCTCCTGGAGGGCGAATATGGTCTGCCTGCGCAGATCCGTGGCCACATCCACGGGCAGGCCGTCGAAGTATCCGCCTCTGTCAAGAAATTCCGGGGATTTGTCGCTGATGAAGTAGAAAAACTCAAGTTCCGGACCGACGTAGAAGGTGTATCCCTGATCCGCGATTTTCTTCAGAGCCCGCTTCAGGACATAGCGGGGATCCCCCTGGTAGGGCGTTCCATCCGGATTCAGAATATCGCAGATCATGCGGGCCACCGGGCGTTCCGACGGCCGCCAGGAGATCATCTGAAAGGTGGTCGGATCCGGCATGGCAATCATGTCGCTTTCCTCAATGCGGCAGAAGCCTTCGATGGAAGACCCGTCAAACCCCATCCCTTCCGTCATGCCCTCCTCGAGTTCCGAAGGGGTCACGCTGAAGACTTTCTGCACCCCCAGGACATCGGTAAACCAGAACTGTATGAAACTCACGTTTTGTTGCCTGACGATCTTATGAACTTCTTCCTTCGTTTGGCAGTTGAACATTGAAGCCTCCTTTCTTCATACGTCAGCGGGCAAAAATCCCATTTCACCTCAAAACGCGGCTTGCATCGGCTTCGTTGGAACAGGACACGATAGAAAAGGCCAAAAGCGTGCCATAGAGGCTCAAGCATGGGATCTGTCCCGGCTCCCGATGAACCCCCGACACGCGGGCACCTCGCCTTACCCTCGCCAGGCCTGTCAGCTTATGAAATGCAACCTGATATCAATGGATAAAATCTCTGGCGGCAACAGGAAGTTCTTTTTTTTTCAAGAAAAGAAATGCCAGGAACGAACAAAACAAAATTGTATATAACATCTCAAAGAGAACAAATTTGTCCGAAAATTCCCGGTTGTCCCGGATCACCTCTTGTCCTCCTGCCTCAATCCCGGGGTGAGGAGGGGCTTGCATATTTCGCCTTGAATCTCCGGGGATCGATTCCGAGCTTCTGGATTTTATATTGAATGATCCGCTTTGTCGTCCCAAGGATTCGGGCGGCCTGGCTCTGGTTTCCCCGGCTTTCCTTCAGGGCGTCCACAATCATCCCCCGCTCCTGGGCTTCAATCATGGCATTGAGCTTGCCGGACTCTTTTCGTTCCCCTTCGCGGCTCCGAGTCTGAAGCGAGGGGGGCAGGTGGACCGTTTCGATGGAAGATCCCGTTGCCAGGAGTACCGCCCGCTCGATGCAGTTTTCCAGCTCCCGGACATTGCCGGGCCAGGAATGGCTCAAAAAGGCTTCCAGGACGGCATTGGAAATGGTCTTGATGGATTTTCCCAGCTCTTTATTGTACTTCATGATAAAGTGGTCCGCCAGGAGGATGATGTCGCTGCCCCGTTCTCGAAGGGGCGGAAGGTAAAGGGGAAAGACATTCAGCCGGTAATAGAGATCGGCCCGGAACTGGCCCGAGGCCACATCCTGCTCCAGGTTCCGGTTGGTGGCGGCGATAATGCGGACATCCACGGAGACGACCCGGGACCCACCCAGAGGCTGAAATTTCTTCTCCTGGATCACCCGGAGCAGCTTTGCCTGCGCCGCTGCGGACAGTTCGCCGACCTCATCGAGGAAAATAGTCCCTCCGTGGGCCTCCTCAAAACGGCCCCGGCGGTGATGAAAGGCCCCTGTAAAAGACCCCTTCTCGTGGCCGAAGAGCTCGCTTTCGATGAGAGTATCCGGCATGGCGGCGCAATTGACCTGGATGAGCGGCCCCTTGCGCCGAGGGCTGCGGTTATGAATCGCCCGGGCGACCAGTTCCTTCCCCGTTCCCGTTTCCCCGTTGATCAATACGGTCGCATTGGAATCGGCCACCTGGACAATCAGGCCGAAAACTTCCTGCATGACCTTGGAATGGCCTATAATCTCGGAATGGGTGATGGTCGAACGCCCCAGCATATCCCGAAGACGCCGGTTATCCTCTTCCAGGGCGCGGCTGTGAACGCTTTTGGCGATGAGTTCGGCGATGGAGGAAAGCATGGCCAGTTCCCGGTCGAGGTCCTCCACCTGGAGGACGGCCTTATCCGCCGATAAGACTCCGACAACCCGTTCGTCATAGACAATCGGCACGCAGAGGAAAGAAAGGTCCGAACGGTTGATAAAGCGCCGCGCACCGGTACGGTCGAGAAAGTGCGCCTCCTGTCCGAGATTGGCTACGGCCATTGGGCGGCCCGTCTGGGCCACCTTCCCGGTAATGCCCTCTCCGGGCGCGTACGAGACCTCCATCCCCTGGATATCGACCCCATGGGCCACATCGAGCCAGACTTCACCCGTTTCGCGGTCCAGCAGAGAGATCATCCCCCGCTGCATGCCGACCCGCTGGTTCATGGCCTGAAGAACCAGTTCCAGCTGATCCCGAAGTTCCCCCGGCTGGGCAAGGGTTCTGGCAATGGCGTGCAGTGCCGCCAGTTCTTCATAATTATGACTGCTCACGTTCCATCACCATCATCAGAATCGTTTCAGGACATCGATACATTTTTGTAGCAGCATCGCGAAGCATCCGCAAGATTATTTCCAGGAATGGCGCCAAAAATTTTTATCCGATGTTCATCCCGGCATAAAGGGACCTGTGCTCGATAAACTGCCTGAATGCATGTCTTTTAAATGTACCGGGATTCCATGAACGTTGAGGCCGAGCGGAAGCCGCCTCCTTCTCATCAGGCCGTCCGGGAGATTTGAACGGCGTCCCGGAACGGACTTTTCGCGCATGGCGCCTGTTTCAGCGAAGATAACGCAATTATGAAGCCAAAGCGGCCGCCGGGAAAAAGAATGTGAACGCCGGGACCATACGGGAAACGACGGGGACAGGGAGGGGATGGAATCAGTCTGACTGGGGAGGAGCAGGAGCCGGTCCTCTCATCTCCTGCTCCCTTTTCTTGATCATGATCAGAACAGCAGCCAGGGCGGCCTGGGTCATCCCGGTGATGCGCCGGGCCTGCCCGAGCGTCTCCGGCTCTATCCTGGAAAGCTTCATCTTCAATTCATTGGACAGTCCCGGAACGGCCGAATAATCGAATCCTTCAGGAATCCTTCGGCTTTCCAGGTTCTTCATCCGGGCGACGGCTTCCCGCTGGCGGGAGATGTATCCCTCGTATTTCGCTTCAATTTCGATCTGCTTCCGGACGTGCCTGTCGGAGTCCGCGAAAACATCCTCCGGAAAATCCGGAACATCCCGAAAAAGATCAAGATCCTCCCAGGAGAAATCGGTGCGCTTGAGAAGCTGAAACAGGGAAAGGGGGTTTTTGATGGCCGGGCTCCCCTTTTTCTCCAGCTTTGAATTCACATCTGCACCGGGATAGATCCGCAGCGAGGAAAGCCGCTTTATTCCTTTCGAAATCCTCTGAATCCGATCGGAAATCCGCCCGAAATGTTCAGGTGGGATCAGGCCCAGTTCGAAGCCTCTGGGGGTCAGTCGGAGGGCGGCATTGTCCTCCCGGAGGATCAGCCGGTACTCCGCCCGCGAGGTAAACATCCGATAAGGCTCATCCACGCCCTGGGTTACAAGATCATCGATCAGGACGCCCATATACGCCTCCGAGCGATCCAGAACAAAAGGCGGACGGCCCTGCACCGCCAGGGCGGCATTGATTCCCGCCCACATCCCCTGTGCGGCGGCCTCCTCGTATCCCGACGTGCCGTTGATCTGTCCGGCCAGGTAAAGCCCCCGGATTTTCTTCGTTTCCAGCGTATGGTGAAGCTGCGTCGGCTGAACGAAATCGTATTCAATGGCATAGGCTGAGCGCATAATTTCCGCCTCCTCCAGACCCGGCACGCTGTGGACGATTTGTTCCTGGAGGTCGAGGGGCAGGCTGTTGCCCAATCCCTTGGCATAAACCTCTTCCGTGTCCAGTCCCTCCAGCTCCAGAACCACGGGATGGCGCCCCCGGTCGGCAAAGCGCATCACCTTATCCTCCAGGGACGGGCAGTAGCGGGCGCTGACTCCTTTGATGGCCCCGGAATAGAGAGGGGAACATTGAATATTTTCCCGGATCAGTCGGTGGGTTTCCGAAGTCGTGTACCCGAAATAGGAGGGAAGCCGATTTTCTCCCAGGCGTTCCGTGGACAGAGAGAAGGGTTCAAAGGCGGGATCGCTGTCCTGCCGCTCCAGACGGGAGAAATCGATCGTCGAGGCCTTCAGGCGCGGCGGCGTTCCGGTCTTCATCCGGCCCATTTCAAAGCCGAGATCACAGAGGCACTGAGCCAGGGGCAAGGAAGCCATCTCTCCGGCCCTTCCCGCCGAATAGTGCGCTGTGCCGACATGGATCAGCCCGTTGAGAAAGGTCCCGGGCGTGATGACCACCGCCCTGGCGCCGTAGCAAACGCCCGTGTGGTCCACCACGCCGGTGACCCGCCCATCCTCGATGAGGAGGCGATCGATGAGGGTCTGATGGAGATGAAGCCGCGGCTGCCGTTCCACGATGGATTTCATGGTCAGCCGGTAAAGCTGCTTGTCGCACTGGACCCGGGATGACTGGACGGCCGGCCCTTTGGAGGCGTTGAGGATGCGGAAATGAACGGCGGTTCTGTCCGCCACCCTGCCCATCTCGCCGCCCAGGGCGTCGATTTCCTTGACGAGCTGCCCCTTGGCCAGTCCGCCGATGGCGGGGTTGCAGGACATCAGGGCGATGGAATCGAGATTGATGTTGAGCAGGAGGGTTTCGCACCCCATCCGGGACGCCGCCAGCGCCGCCTCGCAGCCGGCATGGCCGGCCCCTACGACTATCACGTCAAATTGCTTCATCGGTGTCTCTTTCTGGAACTATCGAAGCGATTCTTCGCTTTGACAATGCCCCCTTGAAAAGGGGAGGCCTATAATAGTATAAAGCGTAAAAATTACAAGAGGGAGACCGCATTTCGTGTCCGCATCGCAGCCGGAAAACCGCCTGAAACGCTATTGTGACCTGAAGACCTACTGGAGAAACCGCTTCGGATGCACGGTGTATAAACTGCCCGTGGACGCCGGCTTCACCTGCCCGAACCGGGACGGCTCACGGGGGACGGGGGGATGCACTTACTGCGACGGGCGGGGATCGCGCCTCCGCCGGGAAGGCCCGTTACCCTCCGTCAGCGAACAGATCCGGCGGGGAAGGGAATTCTATCGGAACCGCAAGGGGGCAAAAAAGTTCATCGCCTATTTCCAGACCTTCACCAATACCTACGCCCCCTGCGACCGCTTGAAGCGCCTCTATGACGAGGCCCTGGCCCAGGAAGACGTTATCGGCCTTTCGGTGGGAACCCGCCCCGACTGTGTACCCGACGATGTCCTGGATCTCTTGAAGGGCTACGCCCGGAATGCTCATGTCTGGCTGGAATACGGACTGCAGTCGATTTCCGACACAACGCTGCTGCGGATCAACCGGGGCCATACGGCGGCTGAATTTCTTGATGCCGTCAAGCGGGCCGCCGATGAAAATCTGCTGATCTGCACCCACATCATCGTCGGCCTGCCCGGCGAAACTCCCGAGGATGTCCTGGGGACGGCGCAAACCCTGGCCTCTCTGCCGATTGCAGGGATCAAGATCCATTCCCTGCTGGTTCTGGAGGGTACGTCCCTTGGGGAAGAGTATCAGAAGGGAGGCTTCAGTCTCTGGAGCCAGGAGGAGTATGTCCGGACGGTCTGCGATGTCCTGGAAATCCTGCCGCCGGAGATGGTGATTCAGCGCCTGACGGCCGACGGCTATGCCGATATCTACCTGGCCCCCGCCTGGGCCACCAACAAGATGGTCGTTCTCAACGCCATCGACCGGGAGATGGAGCGGCGGGATGCCCGGCAGGGATGCCGCTATCGCCAAAAAACAGGGAGAGAACCCGGGACGTCCTTTCCGTGACCGTACCGGGCGGAAGCGGCGGCGCTTGCAGGAAAACGTCAGCAGAGGCACATGGCTGCAGTCTTTCCATTTGACACGGACAAAGCCGTTGTGGTGGAGATCCCCGCAAGGATCATTGTTGAAAGAACGAAAGGCAGGACGTGCTGGCCCTGCCTTTCGATTACCCATAATTGTCAACAGAATTTATTTGCCGAACTTCCGTCTGAGTCCCAGAAGCCCAACCAATCCAGAACCCAGCAGCAGAAAAGCAGGCGGAATTGGAACTGGTTTGCTGTCGGCAAGCCAGTAGGCGACGTTTGTGGTGAAGGCAGCATTGCTATCGGATGACCAATATTGATTCGACTCAAGATTGACGTCAAGGATCGTCAGAATGTTCTGATTGCTTCCCCATAGAGTTGCAAAGTTGTAATTGTAAAGTGAAGTCCCGCCAATGGCCACACCTGCCGCAGGCAGATAAACATTATCAGCTCCGGCGGTGAGGGCGTTGTCCACCACCTTTGCAGCCGTCTCATAGAGATAGTAGCCCATGTAGTTGTAGCTTCCGCCCCCGATGGCGGTGATCTGCTGGTTCCAGTTCAGCCAGTTATCGTTTTCTCCGATCATGAGCACCTTTTTTCCTGTGGCTGCGAAGGCGGTAATGTTGTTTCTCTCCGCAATGCTCAAGGTGCTGTTGGTTTCGCGGGCCTGCAGGAAGATGGCGTCATAAAGGAGCATTTCTGACAGGTTGCCGAAATCGCTGGTAAAAGACACGCTGTTCCCCGTGGCGGAATTGAGGGCGGTGGTGAAGTTGCTCCAACCAGAGTCACCAATACCATAATTCGAATAATGCGGTGAAGAAACCAGCACGGTTTTTGCCCATGCTGTCGAAGACAGGCTCAACAGCAGGAACAAGGTAAGAAACAAAAATAAAATCCGCTGTTTTCTGGTCATAATCATTACCTCCCTTTCGATGTATTTTAAGTCCACTTAACTTTCCAGCGGCACTTCCACTACTACTACACTTTTAACATACAATGATGATGCAGTATCACGCAATCGAGATTATTTTGTATTTATTGCCTCTAAATCCCTTACGATAAGATGCGGAAAGACTTGGGTGGGTGCCGTTAAGGATGATCCTTTTTCACCAAAAGAGCAAGATGTTCACGCCCTGCAATGCTGCTTTTTCCATGAGCCGTTGTCCCAACGTCGCTGATCACGTTGCTAATATCGCAGACTATAAAAATATATTTAATATAAATCGAAATATATATTGACAAATATATCGAATATCGAATAATAGCCCCATCCATGAACCTGGAAGGCCCTGTCGAGCAGGTGCATGCCCTGAGACTTCGCGGCCCTGACAGCAATAAAGGCCGGAGAGGACTGGATGGTGGTTTTGATCTCACAGGAAGTTACCTTAATACGCGTTTTGGAGGGAGATAAAACATGAGCAGAAAAAAGGTTACCATTGCTGAATTGCAGCAGAAGAAACAGAAGAAAGAGAAGATCACCATGCTCACGGCTTACGATTATCCGACGGCAAGGATCCTGGATCAGGCAGAGATCGACACGGTCCTGGTTGGAGATTCAGGAGGCATGGTTGCCCTGGGATATGAATCAACCGTTCCCGTGACCATGGAGGAGATGCTGTTCATGTCCAAGGCGGTCGCCAGGGGGATTCAGAGCGCTTTCATCATAGCGGACATGCCGTTCATGTCCTACCAGGGAAGCGATGAGAGGGCGGTTGACAATGCCGGGCGCTTCATCAAGGAGGCCGGGTGCGACGCCGTGAAACTGGAAGGGGGAAGTGATTTCGCCTCCACCGTCCGGGCGATCGTCAGAGCCGGGATACCTGTCTGCGCTCATATCGGCCTGACTCCGCAGACGGCAACCATGCTCAGCGGGTTCAAAGTACAGGGAAAAGACGCGGAAGGGGCCAGGAAACTGATACAATCCGCCAAGGATCTTGAGGAGGCAGGGGCCTTCATGATCGTTTTTGAATGCATACCGGATACCCTGGCGGCAAGGATCACGGCAGAGCTGAAGATTCCCACCATAGGCATCGGTGCGGGGAAAGACTGCGACGGCCAGGTTCTCGTGTATCACGACACGGTCGGCCTCTTTGAACGGTTCATTCCCAAGTTCGCGAAGCAGTACCTCAATCTCACGCCCATGATCCGGGATGCCGTTATCCAGTACAAAACGGACGTAGAGACAGGGGCCTTCCCGGGTCCCGAGCACATGTTCACGATGAGCCAGGAGGAACTGGATAAGCTCTATTAGACCGCCGCAAGCTTATGCTTATGGCGCTAAAAAAGACGATTCTTATGACATCTGAAAAAAGACACATGGATGAACTCGACGCAAAGATCATTGCGATTCTTCAATCGGACGGCAGAATCAGCAACACGGAAATCG
The DNA here is from genome assembly GCF_040768185.1 of Syntrophus sp. (in: bacteria). Classification (NCBI taxonomy): domain Bacteria; kingdom Pseudomonadati; phylum Thermodesulfobacteriota; class Syntrophia; order Syntrophales; family Syntrophaceae; genus Syntrophus; species Syntrophus sp. (in: bacteria). Next base: position 81,317 of record NZ_JAXGNC010000004.1, read on the forward strand.
GGAAGTCGCTTTCGGTTTCGGAGGCAACGATCCGGGGAAGAATAAAGCGCCTTATCGATGATGAGATCATCCAGATCGTTGCCGTAACGAATCCTCTCAAGGTCGGGTTCGAGATCACGGGGGATCTCTATATCAGCGTAGACATCGCAAAGATGGAACATGTCATCGGCTCGATCAGCAAATTCAAGGAACTGTGGTATATCGTTTCAACCACCGGCAGCTCCAACCTGAACGCCGAATTTGTCGTCAAAAACCTGGAGGACCTTCACGATCTCGTCTACAACCGCCTCAGCCGTATCGATGGGATCCAGAAAGTCGAGACGGCCGTCATTATAAAATACGTAAAACGGAGATACGATTTCGGAACCCCCTTCGACTGACCAAGGCGGCAACGCCGGATGTTACCGATTCCGTTGGTTTCGCCGCGGAACTTCGATGGAAATCTCTGCCGCAGGGAACGGGACGCGGTTCAGTCCGGCAGCAGACTGCCGGAAGATTCCAGCCCGTCGTCGTCGATCAGTTCCATCAGGACTCCGTTGAGCTTCTTCGGATGCAGGAAGGCAAACTCCCCTTTGCGGAACGGCCGGACAAACCCGCCCCGGCTGTCGGGAATGAACGGATAGCCCTTTTCCTGAAGCTCTTTCACGGCCTTCCGGGTATTGTCCACATTGAGGCTGACGAGCATCACGCCTTCACCGTTCTTTTCGATGAACCTGGCGACCTCGCCGTCGGGCGTCAGGGATTCCATCAGTTCGAACCCCACTTCTCCGATCCAGTAGCGTGCGACCCTGATCTTTTCCGGTTCATCGATGTAGACATCGTCCGGCTTGTCTTTACCCAGCAGAGGTTCCCATGTCCTGCGGGCCTCATCGAGGTTCCTGACGGCAATACAGATATGATCCACTCTCTTTATTTGCATAATGACCTCGTTTCGGTGTCATGGCCGGCGATCACCGGTTCCTGATTCCGGGAGATGCTGAAACAAAGCTCCCGTTCGAGTCCCGTACCCGGCTGCCGGGAATTCTGCAACTTAATCAACGATAATGATCCGTTCGTCGATCTCCGACAGAACACGGTAGCGGCCTTTTTCCATGAGCACCGTATTTTCGATGCCGCAGCAACCCTTTCGCGGGAAGACCATCTTGGGTTCGATCGCAAAGGTCATCCCCTCCTCGATGGGGTAATTCATGTTGGTCGCGATGAAGGGCGGCTCGGAGAGTTCAATGCCGATTCCATGGGCGAGAAAATTGACCTTGTGGGGAGCATAGCCCAGATAGTTGTCTCCGTACCCCATCTTCTGGGCCAGGTCGACGGAGTACTGGAACAGTTCGGCGCAGGTGACCCCCTCCAGGGCTTTGTCCAGCACCCGGTAGTGAATCTCCCGGCAGGCTTCATAGGCTTTGGCGAAGAGTTCCGGCATGGAGCCGATGGCGAACATCCGGGTTTCGTCAACCTGGTACCCGTGATAGCAGATGCCGAAATCGATCATGATCTGCTCGCCCCGGCGGATTTTTTTGCGGCTCGCCCCGACGGGAAAGGCGGGCGACATCCCCAGGCCTCCCATGGGGGAATTCATCTGGCTGACGATGCTCCCCACTTTGCCGCTCAGGATATGCCAGCTGTACGCTTCAAAATTCTGGGAGCGCACCCGCAGCAACCCTTCGTGCCCGAGGGTTTTGGCGTAGGCTTCCAGGATCCCGCCGAGTTCGATTTCCATGATGCCCTCCCGGAGGACTTCGGGAACTTTCGCATAGACCTTCTTTGCAATCGCCGCCGCCTTCTCCATCAGGGAAATTTCAAAGGGGCTCTTGATTTTCCTGAGGTCGTTGATGAGCGGCGAGATGTCCGTCATCTCCACGTCGCCCAGGAGTTTATGGAAGTTCGCCACGAAATTGTACGGCAGGACATCGAGTTGGAGACCGACCCGGCGCGGATTGCCGATGTGCTCCTTGATCGTTTTCAGGGAGCGGATGGGAATCAGTTCGGAAAGGGGCGACTCCCGTCTGGCACGGCGCATCTCCCGGCGGACGAAGAGCGTGGGCTCTCCCTCCAGGGGCACATAGAGGATCGCATCCTGCATGGTGCCGGCAAGGTAATAATAATCAATCTTGTAATGGAAGAAGGCCCCATCCAGTGAGGCCTTCTCCATTAACGCCCTTAATCTTGCCGTCCGGTTTTGAATTTCTTCTTTCGGCGTGTAGATCATAAGTCGTTACTTGTCCTTGAATACCGCTTTTCTCTTTTCCATGAATGCGGAAATGCCTTCCTTGGCATCGTCCGTCGCCATGCAACCCTGTAGATAGAGAATTTCGGAGGCCTTGAGGGCTCCAATGAAATCCAGATTGAGGCCGGCCATAATGGCGCGGCGCGTCCACATGGCAACCGGTCTGCTCTTGTTGAGGAAATCGGCCAGGAATTTGTCCACGCCTTCCTTGAAATTCTCTGCCGGCAGAACCACATTGACCAGGCCAATGGCTTCCGCTTCTTTTGCCGAAATGATCTTTCCGGTAAGGAGCAGTTCCATGGTTTTCTTGAGGCCGATGATCTTGGGGAACCAGGCAGCGGCAACAGGCGGGAAGACGCCGACGGCGATTTCCGGCTGGCCGATCTTGGCCTTTTCAGAAGCGATGACGATATCGCAGAAGGCCATCAGTTCGCAGCCGCCACCCAGGGAACGGCCGTTGACCAGCGCCACGGTCGTAACATCCAGGCTGGCCATAATTCGGAACATTTCGTGGAAAACGAAAATCATCTCATCCACTTTATCCGGGGTATGATCGGCAACATCGACACCGTCACAGAAGGCCTTTCCTCCTGCAGCATCAAAAACGAGGAGCTGTACGGTCGGATCCATCTTGACATCCAGCAGAACCCGATTGATCTCCTTCATCATCAGGATGGTCAGCCAGTTGGATGGCGGTTCATTGAGGGTAATAGTGGCGACCTTATCCTTCTTTTCAAATGTAATATGTTCGAATCCCATAAGAATCTCCCTTCCTCCTTCTGATGTAACGTTTATAAGTCAGGAACGTTCCTGAATGACTTCATTCCGGCGTGCCGGTCCGAAATAAAAAAGGGGGGGATACCCACCCCCCCCTTGAATTTCACCAACTGAGCGAAGAACTGAGTACGCTTTGGGTTTCCCGAGGATCTGCTCGAAGTAGGCTTCGTTGTTCAGGGCGCCTTCGGCGATGAGCTGACGGTTCTTTATGAAGTCGATGGTGTCCACACCGGTGATCTTCTTGGTGTTGAAGGCGCCGAAGCCTGCGAAGGCCTCGCCCATCATGTTGGTGGCCAGCCAGTAACGGTGGTCGTTCTTCACCTGATCCCACCAGGATTTCTTCTTCTGGCGGATGCCGTCGATGGACTTCATCAAGCAGCCGGGGAACAGGTTGGCGAAGATCCAGATGATTCTCTCGACTTCCGCGTCGATCAGGGAGAAATCATAATTGCCGGCCTTCAGCGCGTCGTTGACGAAAGCGCGGGCGTCTTTGGCTTCCTGACCCGTCTTGTTCTCGCCGTAGACGATCTCGCCGTCTTTCACGTAGGATTCGGTGATGACCTGGGGATTGCGGACAAAGTTGCCATTGGCGTCCTTCAGGACGGGAAGGCACTTGGAGATGAGGTTCTTAGCCTTCATCTTGTAGGCGGACCACATTTCGCAGCTTACGCAGTTCCACATGGCGTCTTCGTTGCTGAGGAACCAGGGCAGGAAGTCGGAGGAGCCGCCCACCGGAGCGGAACCGTGACGGGGACCGGCCTGACCGAAAATGGCCAAGTCGGAGGAAACGGCGATGTCACAGGCCAGACCGATTTCCTGACCACCGGCGACTCTCATACCGTTGACACGGCAGATGACCGGTTTCTTGCACATCAGGATGGAGTCGACCATGTTGTTGAAGAGTTCCATGTAGGAACCGTACTCTTCCGGCCTCATGCTGTAGTATTCGGAATACTCTTTCGTGTTTCCACCGGTGCAGAAGGCGAAGGGGCCCGTGCCCGTGAAGACGACGGCGACAACGCTGCGGTCCGTGGAGGCATTCTCGAAACCGGCGATAACACCTTTCACCATCTCGGTCGTGTAGGAATTGTACTGGGCGGGGTTGTTCAGGCGAATCCAGGAAGTGAACAGACCGGGAACTTCATTGCCCTTGGGGTCCTTGAGGGGCCGCTTCTCGTATACGGTGCAGGGTGCTTCCGTACCCCACCACTGAGAGGTGTGTCGGTCATGATTCTTCAACTCGTGTTCTCTTGGCATCCATGCTAAACTCATACTTTTCTCCTCTTTCGTTTTTTGGTGTTATTTATTGGGTGTTAGTACTTTCTGTACCTTAAAAATCCGGTTTCAGAACAACTCTCTTTGCAGGAGAGCCGGCCTTGTGAATCTCATCGAAGGTCGCCGCAATCGTGCTCATCGGGCGGACTTCCACGAAGGGATCGATATCGATCTTCTTGGACTGCACCATATCGAGAACGATGGGATAGTACTCGGGCAGACATCCCCAGGTCCCGATGATTTCTGCGTCAAAGGCCATGAGCCGAGAAACCATGTATTCATTTTTAGCCATTCCGAACCCGACAACGATCATCTTCCCCGTGAAGGAAAGGAGATCCAGGGCCAGATCCTGACCTGCCTTGGTTCCGGATACTTCAAAGATCTTCCAGCCTACGTTGGGAAGCCCATTGGCCTTGCGGATCGCGCTTAACTCACCGGAAATGTCCTTGGTGGTTTTATCCTGGGTGCTGATGACGAAATCACAGCCATAGCCGAGCGCTCTCTGGAGTTTCTCCTGGTTTCTCGCCATGCCGATGACCGTTTTTGCCCCAAGGGCCTTCGCCGTCTGAGCCATGTATACACCGACACCACCGGTTGCACCGATGACGATGCAGTTGTCGCCGGGCTGGAGATCCGCCCTCTTGGAAGCCTGGTAAGGCGTCGTCACGGCGTCTGCCACAACGGCAAAATTTTCCAGCGGATAACTACCGCGATTGCGAATTTCACAGAGGTCTATGGTAGGAACGACGATATGGCTTGAAAAACCACCATAATTTCCCAAGCTGTTACCGGGCATCAGCTGAGCAAGGCAGCGGTTGCCACGGCCGGTTTTACAAAGGATGCACTTGCGGCAGGGCATAACGGCGGGAATAACCACTTCCTTGCCTACCCATGCTTTATCGCCCGCAACAACGGTTCCACTGATTTCATGGCCCAATGTCAACGGCGGTTTGTTAACGGTCGGTACACGGTCATAGAAAAAACCGAGGTCGGTATGGCAGACACCGCAACCCGCAATCTCAACCAGGGCTTCGCCCTCTTTAAGTTCCGGTACGGGCAGTTCAGCTAGCGCCAGTTTCCCTTCAATCTTTTCTCCCGTTTCCTTGTTCTTCCCCCATGGCGTCACCATCTGCCACGTTTTAATCACACTTGGTACTCCAGCCATTAAACACCTCCATAAGAATATTTAACATCCCTGTTACTGCAAAGTAACGCTTGCTTATCACCCCCTCAATTTTTTTTCAATCCCTATTTTTCAAATCCATTACTCCCCTGAGGGAAGAAATCTTCATTACAAGTGACAAAGAGCTTGTATCACGGCAGGAAGGCTGATATAGGCTGCAACGGATTTCGGCGGTGCGGCCACAGGAGAAGGTCATCAATATAATTTACTCTTAAAAACAACGAGATACTTCCGTTTCCACCAATCCTAAGCTTAACCGTACTCACAAAACGGCTGTTTTGTATCACAGCTCGAGTTGACATTCAAGATGTTTTTCAGCACAAATCGATTTTGCTTTCAACCTGGCGAGCCCTGTAAAAACAAGTACTCCATTTAATCTTGACCCAACTTCGCGCTTTTTTAGCCTGCACGGGATTGTCTTTCAACTTTTTAGAAAAGGGGGCTTAATAAAATTATCCTTTCAGGATAAAAAAGGGGGAGTAAAGGACCTTTACGAAAGGCCGCAATGGTAAAATTTAGGCTTGATGCAACTCGTCTTTTGGGATAGCCCCCACCTCCTGCTTATGACTTAAACGGCCTAAAAATATTACGAGGGCACTTCTCAACGCAGATTTCTTTGCAGTCGACACCGTAGGCCGCGCATTTTCCATGATCAACTCGGATGAGATTGCCGTCTAAACTCACGGCTTCTGCCGGACAGGCTTTGACGCACATCCTGCAGCTTATGCACCCCACTTCGCACACGGACCGAACCACCTTTCCAGGATCCTTCGTGCTGCAGGGCACCCAGACGCGAGCGCTTAGGGGAATGATTTCAATGATCTTCTTGGGACATATCCGAACGCAGGAACCACAGCCTACGCACTTTTCAACATTTACGACTGGGAAGTGGTTCTCCAGGGTAATGGCCCCAAAGGGGCAAACCTCAACACAATCCCCGAAACCGAGGCACGAATAAGCACATTCCTGGGGTCCACCACCAAAGCAAATGCTCGCACCCGCACAGGTCTGATCACCAAGATAATGATATTTCTGTCCGACGTTTCCCTCAAGACGGGAGCATCTCATTGAAGCGACCATGTTGGCGGCACCGGCCACCTTTTTCCCGGTAATTTCCGCAACAGCTTCCGCTACTGCCGCCTTGCCCGGGAAACAGAGATTGGCAGGTACCTCCGGATCGTTAACAACCGCTTCCGCATAAGCTTCGCAACCTGCGTAACCGCATCCACCACACTGCGCTCCAGCAAGGACTTCAAGGACTTCCTCCACCTTTGGGTTAGCTTCGACAGCGAATTTCTGAGCCGCGAGAGCCAGACCAATGCCGAATAAAAGACCGATACAGCCGAGAAATGCGATTCCCCCAAGAGCTAATTTAATCAATGCCGGATCCATTGTTTTACCTCGATCAATCGAAATATTTTAAAACAGCAATTACGGAAAAGCCTGAAAAGATGAGTCTGAATAAGTCTGCCTGAAATCGGCACCTCGATACTGCACTCCCATATATAACATAATTGCATTTGTCAAATTCATATTTGTTATATATATCTCGACTATATATCATTGAGAAATAAGCTCCAAATAACGGATTTTTTGGGGGGGTTCACGACGAAACAATGGCGCCTTCTTCAAAGCTGACCACCCGATCGGCTACCCTTTTCACCTGATCCAGGTAATGCGAAACCACCAGAATGGTTAGGTGTTTCCTCAGCTCCAGCAACAGACCCTCAATGACTTCCGTGGCGGTCGAGTCCAGTGATGATGTGGGCTCGTCCATCAGTAAAACCTCCGGTTCGAGAACCAGCGCCCGGGCGATGCAGAGCCGCTGCTGCTGTCCCCCGGAAAGTTTGCGGGCGTCATCGTTCATTCGGTCTTTGACTTCCTCCCAGAGATAGGCCATTTTCAGAGTCTGTTCCACCTTGCGCCTCATTTCCTTTTGATCCGTACCACCCGCCATCTTCAAGGGAAAGGCAACGTTTTTGTAGATGCTCATGGGCAAAGGGTTTGGGGATTGGAAGACCATCCCGACCCTTCTTCTCAACTCCGTCACCGGAAAGGCCTCCTGATAGATATCGCGGCGCAGACCACCGAGGGTAATCTCCACTTTGCCGCTCATCCTGGCCTCTGGGAGGTTTTCCCAAAGCCGGTTCAGCGTTATCAGAAAGGTGGACTTTCCCGCCCCTGAGGGGCCAATGAGCGCCGTGATCGAATGTTCTGCAAAATGGACCGTCAGGTCTTGAAGGATTCGGCGTTCCCGATAGAAAAAGTTGAGATCGGCAACCCGTATTTTTGTATTATCCGGAAGAGTCGTGTTCATGGACGATAGAAAGCGAGATAAGAAAGACGCTTTTTTATGACGAAGGCAAGGGCGAAAAGGAACAGACATAACAGAAGCAGAAGCAGTGCCGCTCCATAGCCGTTCATTAGTTCTTCTGGAGTGGTATACTGGGAAGAAATGTAATAGATGTAGAACGGCAGCGCTTCGTAGGGGGCAAAAACGGATTTTGGAACCCCCGCCGCCACCACCACTCCCGTAAGCATGATGACCGCAGTATCCTCCGCGCAGCGGCCGATGGCGAGAATGACCCCGCTGATCATCCCGGCAAGAGACTGGGGGAGAAGGACATAAACCAGGTTCTGCAGTTTCGTCGCTCCCAGGGCAAGAGCCGTCAGGCGGATCTCGGGAGAAAGACTTTCCAGGGCGATCTGCGTAGTTCTGATGATGTACGGCAGAACAAGAAAGGCGAGGGCAAGACCCGATATGAGCAGACAGGGCTGTATGCTGCTGGAATAGTGTTTGTGGAGAAAAACGGCCAGCGCGAACCCGAAGAGCCCAACCACGATGGACGGAATGCCGGCAAGGATGTCGAAAATCAGGTTGAATGCGTTTTTGATCCGAAAGTCCGCGTATTCCGCCAGGTAAATGCCCGTTGCAAACCCGATCGGCAGAGCAATGGAAACGGACAGAGAGACGAGCATCAACGTGCCGACAACGGCGGGGAACAGTCCGTCGAAAACGCGCTGTTGAAGAAGAACGGCCTTGAGAGGGGAAACGTCCCCGAAGATCAGCTTCGGATGAAACGCGCCGGCCCCCTTGAAAAGAAGATAGGCAAGAATGGAGAAAACGGCGGCGGTCAGAATCAGCCCGCAAGTCCAGGAATACCAGATCGTCAGTCTTTCCCCCGCTTGCTTCATGCCCGTTCCTCGCTTTTCCGGAAGGCCAGGCGTCGCACGGCAAGAATGACGATGGTGATGAAAAGATACAGAACCAGACCGCAGGCAAAGATGGAACGGAATTCAGGACTCTCGTAATCAGCGGCAATGACCAGGGCGATGTGGGCCGTCAGCGTGCGCACCGAATCCAGGATCGATTTCGGCTCAGCAATGGAATTTCCCGCAATCATGAGGGAAACGAGGGTGTCCCCCACGGCACGGCCGAAAGCCAGAAGAACCCCGATGACAATGCCCTCCCGTGCCGAGGGAAGAATAACGTATAAAAGCGTCTGCACGCGGTTCGCGCCCAGGGAATCGGCTGCGTCGATGTACGATCGAGGGACCCGATCGAAACTGTCACAGAAAAAGAGGATCATCGTCGGCGAAATCAGGACTCCAAGCATCAGGGCCGCTGTGAGAATGCACATCCCGGATCCGCCCTGGAAAAATTCCCGGATCAACGGAACAAGGAGAAAAATGCCGACAAAGCCATAGATCACGGTGGGAATGCCCGTCATCATCTGAACGATCCTCCGGAAGACAGCGCTCAATGATTTCGGGCCGATCGAGCTGATGAGAAACGAACAACCGAGACTCACGGGAAAGGCAATAAGCAGGCTGAGAAGCGAGATGACCGAGGTCCCCACGATCATGGGATAGATCCCGTAAAATCCCTGCTGAGGCATCCATGGCTCCGTGAGAAGACGGAAAAGACCACCACGGAGAAGAGGCAAAGCCATGTACGCCATGAAACCGAGAATCAGCAGGGTTATGGATGAACTGATTATGGTGGAGAGGAGAAAAATCTTCTCAATGCCCCTTTCCTTCCAGTTGTTCATGGAAAGGGAATAAATCCTGCCTTTTCTACAATTTTGCGACCTTCCGGAGAATACAGGTACTTGATGAAGGCCCTGGTCAGACCGGTGGACTCGCCTTTCGTGTTGCTGTAAAGCCCGCGGGCAATCTTGTATTTGCCTTCTTTAACCGTTTTGATCGTTGGGACCACGCCGTCCAGGGCGACCGGCGCCACGGTACGGTCAATATGACCGACGGAAACGTAACCGATGCCGTAAGAATCCTGGGCAACGGCCGATTTCATCGCCCCGTTGGAAACCACCACATTGGCACCGGGCGAAATCATCCCCTTGTCCAGCGCTTTTTCCCAGAAAACCTCTCGGGTTCCGCTTGCTTCATCACGGGTGTAAAGGTTTATTTTCCTGTTTTCGCCACCGACGCTTTTCCAGTTGTCGATCCGGCCTGCGAAAATATCCATCACCTGTGCCTTGGTGAGCGCCTTGACTCTATTTTTCGGATTGACAACGACTCCGACGCCGTCCAGAGCCCACTGATGCACCTTGAGCTGATACCGGGCGATTTCATCGTCCGTCGGTTTTCTTCCGGTGTTCCCGATGTTGACCAGACCTTCGCCCACCTGCTTGATGCCGACGCCGGAGCCCCCGGCGGCGATACTGATCTGGATCTCGGGAAAGGCGCTCATGATCCTCTGAGCCGCCTCTTTCATTACGGGAATATGAGCCGTACCCCCCGAGATCTTCAAGGTCCCTTTCTGCCCTCTAAAGGCTTCCAGTTCGCCCGAAATACAGTCAGCGGTCAGAACAAACAGGGAAAAGATCACGGCAAGCGCTGCAACGACATATTGTTTTCTCATGGGATCCTCCTGAATCACTTGTTTTACTGCTTCCGACGTCTGCTAAAAAATCAGCTGTCAATGAATCCCACTAGTATAGAACGAAGAGTTATTAGTCAAATTCATCCTCTTGATGCATGACGGTTTATTATTCCTTTTTGTTATGTAACGTCATTTTACCTTCCTCATCTCAATCCGTATCCTCTATAAAAAAAAGGAATAATACAAATCTATTATGCATATTCTTGATTTGACGTTTATTTCCATTTCTGTTAACCGGTACGCTCTGTGACGGAAGGATTTTTTACATTTCCTCTCGATGACCCAGGCATCCTGTTCGGCCTGAAATAAGCGCCTGCCGGTAGGAATCCGTCTACTGTGCTCTTGGGGATATCCATCAAGGGCGTCTATTTTTTGTATCGGCCAATTGAAATTTATTTCAAAGGTGAGGTTCTCCATAACAATGCAGCCACAGATCGCCATGTGCAATATCTTTGACCAGGATGCGGATCAGCTGGCGGAATTCGCTTCCCGGCATGGTTTTTCGGCTATCGACTGGTCAATCGACCCGTCTCTGCCGGAAGAGGAGTTTCTCGCCCGGGCAAAGACCCTCTCCGACTTCCAGCTTCGTTTTCACTGCCGCTTCTTCGGAGTGGACATCGCCTATGCCGACCGGCGTGGCGACGACTCTCTTGCGCTGCTGATGCGTACCGTTGATATGGTGGCCAAGACCGGCAAAGGACACATGACGATCCATTCCGGCCTCGGCAATCGCTCCGGGGAAGGGATCAGCCTGGCAAGAGCCATCGACAATCTATCCGTTCTTGTGCAATACGGAAAAAGTAACGGTGTAGCCGTGGCTCTGGAAAACTTGATGACCCCGCTGACCAATGATCCCTTTCTCTTCCATTTCATCGTTTCCCGAAGCGATGCATTCGTGACCATCGATATCGGACATGCCCATGCCGTAAGGCATCTTCATCCGCAAATGAACATCTGCGGCGAGTATGTTCTCCCCAACAGGGATAAGCTTCTCAATGCCCATATTTATAATACCGAGTTGGAAGGGTATGGGCACATACCCCCTACGAGCCTGCAGGACATCGCCAGCCGTCTGGATCTCCTCAGTCTGGCAGCCCCCTGCGACTGGTGGGTTATCGAACTGATGAATCCGAAGGAAGTTCTCTCGACCCGCGACTTTCTCGTAACATACCTCGATTGCCGCTCCATTCCGCCTGTCGCGGAACGGCATAGCCAGCCGCTGCCACTTTTTGCCGCATAAGGAATCCCAGGCAAGCCGGAGTAGCTTTTTCAGGGAGTGGACATGCGCTGCATCCTTCTTCTTCTCGACGGCCTCGGTGACCGAAGCCATCCCGTTCTGAACGGCCAAACCCCTCTCCAGGCGGCCTGCACCCCAAATCTCGATAAAATCGCGGAAATCGGCATGACCGGACTTTTTCACTCCCACCTCCAGGGAACGGCATTGCCAAGCGAACTGGCCCATTTCCTGATGTTCGGATATCGCCTTGAGGAATTCCCGGGCCGGGGCATCGTGGAGGCGCTCGGGGAAGGGATCGGCATCCGTGAGGGGGACACGGCCCTCTTGGCCCGGATCTTTTCCGTGGTCAGGGACGGGAACACCCTCGTCCTCCGTCATGAGAATCCGAAGCTGGATCGGAAAAGCTGCCGAATTCTCCATAAGGCCGTCGGGCGCTTCACCCTGGACGACATTTCGGTGGCTTTTCTACCCACCAAAGGGATAGCGGGCATCCTCCTGCTTCGTGGGGACGTATCCAAAGCCGTCACCGATTCCAATCCGATCGCCGAAGGGCGCCCTCTCATGCAGGTCCTTCCCCTGCGAACGGCAGCCGAGAATCCCAGCGCCCGGAAAACCGCCAAAGTCCTCAACGCCTATCTTCGCTGGAGCCATCGGACGCTTTCGGAGCATCCACTCAACAAAAAACGGATCGAAAATGGGCTTCCTCCCATCAACGCCGTCGGCACTCAGCGGGCCGGGATGATGAGCAGACTGCCTTCGTTTTCGGAAAAGTGGGGGCTCAAGGGCTTGATGATCGCTTCCGGTACGGTTTACCATGGGATCGGGCAGGTGATCGGCATGGATATCCAGAAGGTCGGAGATACGGAAGACCCCGGCCGGGATCTTCGCGCGCGGCTCGAAAGGGCGCATCGGGCGCGGAAATATGAGTTTATCCACGTTCATACCAAGGTCACGGACGAGGCAGGTCACACGAAAAATCCCCTGATCAAGAAAAGGGTGATCGAGGCGGTCGACACGGCGCTGGACTATGCCGTCAAAGAGATCGTCCCCGACGAGAACGTCCTTTTCATCGTGACCGCCGATCATTCCACCGCCGCTTCCGGCACGATGATCCATACCGGCGAGAGCGTGCCGCTGGTCATGACAGGCAAATATGTGCGGAGGGATGACGTTCAAAAATTCGACGAAGTCAGTTGTGCCGCCGGCGGGCTCAGCCTCGTCCGGGGAAAGGAACTCATGTATCTGGTGCTCAACTTCCTGGATCGGGGAAAGCTCTGGGGACTCATGGATTCGCCCGACGACCAGCCGTTTTCTCCGGGCCGATTCACCCCCCTGCTGATGGGCTGAACCCATGAAACCGCGGTTTCCAGAGGACGCCCGGCTCTCCGGAAGGGGTGACAGGTTCCGGGGTGGCCTCATTGTTGCCTCCAACAGGGAACCTTATTGTCACCGGAAAACCCCCGAGGGCCTGCGATGGGAGATTCCCGTCGGCGGAGTCGTTTCGGCTCTTGATACGGTCCTGCGGGTGACCGGGGGAACATGGGTCGCCTGGGGCAGCGGCAGCGGCGACATGGAGCAGACGGATGCCGGCGGCCGTCTATTGGTACCGCCGGAAAACCCTGCCTATACCCTAAGAAGGATCTGGCTTTCCGCATCGGCAGAGGAAAATTACTATCACGGATTCTGCAATCTGGTCCTCTGGCCGCTCTTTCATGGTGAAACGGATCGCGTCGTCTACTTACCCTCTTTCTGGGAGGAGTATGAAAAGACCAACCGGGCGTTTGCCGAGGCGATTCTTGAAGAATGCGCTTGGAATTCGACGATCTGGATCCATGATTATCACCTCTGCCGGGTTCCCCGGATGATCCGCGCGGCCGATCAGGAGCGGATCATCGCTCATTTCTGGCACATACCCTGGCCCGAACGGGAACGGTATGACTGCGCCCCCCATGGCGAGGAAATCCTTGCCGGACTTCTCGGCAATGATCTCCTTGGCTTTCAGACTCCTCTCTATGCCCGAAATTTCATGGATTGTGCCGCAGCGCGGCTTGGCGCAGTCATCGATGACGATGCCATGACCGTTGCCTGGGATGGACGCACCACCCAGATTCGGACCTTTCCGATCAGCACCGACTTCGAGTGTTTCAATGCCTTGGCGAACTCTGCTTCCACGGCTGCCCGGATTCGGCGAATCAGGAAGCAACACCATCTGCCCCGGCGTGTCGGTCTTGCCGTCGACCGACTCGACTACACCAAGGGAATTCTTCAGCGACTCCAGGCGCTTGAGCTTTTTTTCCAGCGCAATCCGGAATTCCACAGGAGATTTTCCTTCATCCAAGTCGCCGTCATGACTCGGAGCGGGAAGCCGTACCTGCGCTACCGGCAGGAAGTTGAGGACCAAATCGCCGAAATCAATAAGAAGTTCGGCAAGGCGGACTGGAGACCGATCATCTATTTCGGAAGCAAGCTCGAACGGCAGGATCTTGTTTCCTGGTACCGGATGGCGGATGTGGCCGTCATTACTCCTCTTCATGACGGGATGAACCTGGTGGCCAAGGAATATGTAGCTTCAAGAGGAGACGGGAAGGGCGTTCTTATCCTGGGCAGACAGGCTGGTGCAGCCGAAGAACTGACCGAGTCGATCCTTGTCGATCCAACCGATATCGAGATGTTCGCCACGGCTATCCATAGGGCTCTCACTCTATCCAGCGGGGAGAAAAAGAAGCGGATGATGCAGTTGCGGGGACAGGTGCAGGGAAATACGATTTATTCCTGGGTAGGCAACATCCTGGACGAGCTTTCCCTTCTCCCAGTGATGAAACAGGGAGGAAAACATGCCCTCACGCATGAAGATGAAATCGCCGGCCGCCTTGCCGGTCGGGATCTCTTTTTCTGCCTGGATTTCGACGGCACCCTCGCCCCGATCGTTGAGCAGCCGGAACTGGCGGCCATGCCGGACGACATTTCCCTGCTCCTCTCCGTGCTTCAAGAGCATCATCCCGTCGCGGTAATCAGCGGCAGACGTCTTGACGACATCAGGCATCGTGTCGGCTTGCCGGGCCTTGTCTATGCAGGAAACCATGGGATGGAAACGGACAATGGAGTAGCCGATGTCGGCGGCCGCGCCGCACTTGATGCCTTTCTTCCTGCGGCGCGGCAGGCATTGGAATGCCTGCCCGGGATAGAGATAGAGGACAAGGGGTTGACCGTCAGTATCCATTTCAGAAAGATAGCACCCGTGCTGTTGGAACATTTTTTCGATTTATTCCAGGAAATTGCCCGGAAGTTCATGGGAAAGATCGTCGTCAACAAAGGGAGAAAAGTCTTCGAGATCCTTCCGCAAGGCGCACCGGACAAGGGAAGCGCGGTACGGCAGCTCTTGAAGGAGGTCGGGAAAGGAAGGCTTCCGGTCTATATGGGAGATGACACGAACGATGAAGAGGCATTCCGGGCAGTTCGGGAAGACGGGATAACCGTTGCCGTCGGGGGAAGCACGGAGGCTGAATTCTATCTGAGAAACCAGGGAGAGGTCGGAAAATTTCTGGCGTTGCTGATCCGGGTATCTCTGCCCGATGGAAAACAACGCCATGCAAAGGATGAAGGGGCATAATAAAATGATCGGCGAAACAGTCCCAAAAATCGAAACAGGGGTAATCCACGGCCGCTTTCAGGTTTTTCACAACGATCATCTCAAGTACCTTCTGGCCGGAATGCGGCTCTGCCGGCATCTGGTGGTGGGCATCACCAACCCGGACCCGAAGCTGACCATGGAAGAAGCCGCGGATAAGAAGCGCAGCAGTTCCCTAGCCAATCCGCTTACCTACTATGAACGTTACGTCATGATCCGCACCGTGCTCGAGGAGGCCGGAATCGAGTCGTCGCATTTCTCCATCGTTCCCCTTCCCATCAACCTTCCCGAACTTTACCGATATTATGTTCCCATGGACGCCGTCTTCTTTCTTTCCATCTATGACGACTGGGGCAGAAAAAAGCTGAATTACTTCAATTCGTTGGGGATCAAAACCCATGTCCTTTGGGAAGTGCCCCTGGAGGCAAAGGGGATCAGTGCGGAAGACGTCCGCAACCGGATGATCCAGGGTGGCCCGTGGGAACATCTGGTGCCTCCCTGTGTGGCGCACCTCATGAGGAAATGGGACATTCCCGCACGGCTCCGGAATATGTCGGAGCCGACTCAGATCAATCCATGAAGCAGGTGTTGACGACGCAGCTGTAATCGGAAAAGTTGTGGATGAACCGAAGAGAAAGATGATCGTGAGGTGAAGGAAGATTGATAGAGATTGATGTCCCTGGGAAAGGCGTTTACAGGTTTGAACACCTGGTCCTGGACCTCAACGGAACGATTTCCCTGGACGGCGCCGTCATCGAAGGGGTTCCCGAAAGACTTGAATTGCTGGGCCGGCTGGTCGACATCGTCATCGTCACGGCGGATACCCGGGGTAAAGCTCAGGAATTGGGCGAGGATCTTCGCGTTAAAATCCACATCCTCCATCCGGGCGATGAACAGGAACAGAAGTTCAGACTGGTGCGGCAACTGGGCAGTGAGGTCACGGTGTCCATGGGAAATGGCTCAAATGACGCATCCATGTTGAAGGAGTCCGGTTTGGGGATATGTATTCTTGGTCCTGAAGGGGCATCCTCCGAGACGATGGCAAACTGTGATCTGGTTATCTCCGATATCAACGCCGCACTGGATCTGTTGCTGAAACCCGGGCGGCTGATCGCTACGCTGCGCAGATAGGAACACAACCAGAGCATCCCGAACATCCAACGGGAGCATTTTTGCACCTTGCTGTTCCCATAAGAGTTTGTTTTGCCTCTCATGCCATGCAAGCCGGATTTATCGGGAACAAAATAAAAAAACCCGGGGTGCGGCAATAAGATGAAGTCACGAAAAAGGGCTTAATCCGATCCGGCTAAGCCCTCAAAATGGCGCATGAAAGGTCCAATAACCAGATGCTTCAATTTTTAAAGCACCGGATCCGGGAATGGAAATAACAATCAGACATCACCGGCCCTCTTGTCGATGCGTCTGGTTATAAAACCGCCCGGCTTTCACAATTGGTGTGCAACTGCTTGACCGGGCATTGCTGGATTCCAATCAACGATCAGCGCAACTCGCTATGTTCAACATTACGGGAATGACTCAAAATCGTCGCGTAATATTGCTCATGCCGGTCTGCAAATGCCTCAAGACTGAATTTCTTCTGAACGAACATCCTGCCTTCTTCTCCCATGGCCTTTCTCTTTTTTCCGTCGGTTAAAAGCTCTTTTAATCGATCGGCAAAAGATTTGAGGTCTCCCTTACGGACGAGGAATCCCGTTTTTCCATGGACAATCCCTTCGGGGGTTCCTCCAATTCTGTAGGCAACGACAGGCACCTTCATCGCCTGGGCCTCGATCAGTATCCTTCCCAGGCCTTCATGATGATAGGTCGGAAAAGCCATCATTGATGAAACCCCATACCAGTCACGCAACCTTTCCTGATTTAGTTCTCCGATAAATAACACTTGATCTGTAAGCCCGTCTTTACTCACCAACCCTCTGAGTTCCTCTTCATATTCAGCGGAATCCGTTCTGCCTGCAAACACAATTTTAGCGAGCAACCCCTCACGCCTCAGTGCGGCATAGGCCTTGATGACATCGTGTTGGCCTTTAAGCCTGAGAATTCGAGCCGGATAGAAAATGATCGGAATATCCGTCCCGATTTCCAATGGCCATGCATGGGCAGGATTGAACACCTCCATGTCTATCCCATCGGACAGATTACAGAACGCTCCTTTCAACCTCCTTGGAACACCAATACCTGAAACCCCGGCTAAGCCGGTACAATAACACAATTGAGCATTGATTGAGGGATCGTTAAAATAAGAATTTGAGAAATGATTGATAAAAATGGAAGGGATGGTAAGTTTCTTTGCCTCTTCCATTATTTCGAGACTATCAACTGTGCCAAGGTAATGCATGATGAGCAAATCAACCTTGTGTCGCTTGTGTATATTTCTGAATTTTTCTGCCGCATTTCTTATTTGAAAAAGTCCGGGGCGCGGGGCATTTTTGGCAGTTTTTAATCGGCCCGATTTATCCATATTGTAGATGGAGTCGGTTGGCATTCCGACGGTGAAGGGCAAGGGAATTTCAACCAAACGCCCCTGTCCGATTTCCGTGTTGATTGCTTCCCCGGCAGTTGATTCTTTCTCAAGATACGTTCGAATGATATGAGCCTTATTTCTTTTCAATAACGTACGATCGAGGTCATCAAGGTACTGCTCTATGCCGCCGCCGCTTCTAAAGGCCTTTGTAAATCTTAAAACGGTGAGTCCATTTAATTGGTTGATCATTGATATTTTTCCTTTTTTTCAGGGAAAGGATTTTTAAAACGAATCAACGTTGTTTTCGGAACGCGCACGAGGACCAATCTCTTCACTCGTCAGCGACAAACAGCGTAATTCTACCATGACCGCAACCAATGCACTCCACAAATTGTCGGCAACAGAGAAGAGGCCTTTATCGGAAACGAATAGCGGGGATGAGCCAGACAAGGCGCTCAGCAAGCATGCAAAAGGACTCACGCGACTCGGCATGAGTCCTTTTGCGGGAATCCCGGACATCGTTTAAAGGATGGTGACGTCGGCTTCCGAAGGGAAATCAGCTTGTTCATAAGTCTCTGTAACGAGCGTCTCATTCGATTTCCTCCCTTTCTTCTCACCGGAACGCACCTGATAGTGTTTCAATTCGAACAGGTATGCCTGAGCAGAATCCGATGCCCGTTGCAATATGTAAGCAAGATACCTGTCTTTTAAGCTGTTGTTTCTTTGCTCTTTCTAACGACCGCTCTCTGGCCTTCCGGAAGAGGAGGCGGTGCAGGCTGGCCGACCAGTTTCGTCACAGCGCTGAATTTAGGGGGGCAGGCGGACAAGCAGGTTCCGCATTTAATGCACTTGTCCTGATCAATGACATGGACCTGCCCCTTGGCGCTGATAATAGCGTCTACCGGGCATTTCCGGGCGCAGGTCATACAGGCCTGGCACTTTTCCGGATCGATGTAGTACGACGGTGCTTCGCGAATGAGCCGTTCCACCTCCTCGGTGGTGAAAAGTCTGGCGTAGGCCGCCTCATCATGATCGTGCAAGGCCAGCTCCTTCATCTTTGCCAGCTTGAAGTAGGGAATCAGCCTGGCCATTTCCTCCAGTCGAGCCTTCATTTCGGCTTCGTCGATGCCTTCACTGCTTCCCAGAGGTCCCAACTCCTGAATCTCACGGCTGTACTCGTTCATGATCTGAGCGAACCGGATTCCTTCACCGGCGGAAACCCATTCGATCCTTAATCTTTTTGGGTTGATTCCGATGTGCTCCAGCAGTTTCCTGCACAGGGTCACCATGCTGTAGGCATCGTAATTTCCCTCCGGATTGTAGTGGCAGTCGTTGATGTGGCAGCCGCCGACGAACACCGCGTCCTGTCCGGTCAAAAAAGCCCGGAAGATGAATTTCAAGTCGACTCTTCCGGAGCACATCACCCGGATCAATCGTATATACGTCGGATATTGAAAGCGGGAAACACCGCACAGGTCCGCCCCGCCGTAACAGCACCAGTTGCAAATAATACCCAGCATCTTCGGTTTAAAACTTGCGTCCGCACTCATACTTTTTATACCTCCTTAAATGGATCATCCTGCTTAAATAGATTGTGGGTTGAGTTCTCTCTATGCCTCTGCCAGAGCCGCTTCAGCAGACCCCAGAACCAGTTCTTTGGAACCCGCCGCGTCGATCTGGTTCAGAAGCTCGACATCGGTATAATGCTTCAGTTGGATCGCCCCGGTCGGACACTTGGAGTTGCACAGCCCGCATCCCTTGCAGAGGACGGGGATGACCGAGGCCTTTTTGCCCTGCTTGGTCTCCTTGAACTCGACCGCGCCGTACGTGCAGGCCGGGATGCAGGCTCCGCAGGCGATGCACATCTTTTCGTTCACCGAACAGACGGAGCCAGAGGCGACAACGGTATCATTGGCCAGCAGGGTCAAGGCCCTTCCGGCGGCCCCGTAAGCCTGGGCGATCGTTTCCGAGATATGCTTGGGATAGTGTGCGATCCCGCAGAGGTAAATCCCTTCTGCGGCGAAGTCGACGGGTCGTAATTTGACATGGGCTTCCTGGCAGAAACCATCCGGACCCAGGGCTACCTTGAATTTATTAGATATTTCCTGGCTTTCCGCCGCAGGAATTGTGGCGACGGACAGGATCAGAAAATCGGCGTCCAGGGCAAGCTTCTTTTCCAAAATCGGATCGGCCGCAGTCACCCGCAGAACCGGCCTTCCCTCTTCCACAACGGCTTCCACCTGGGGTGGATTTTCCGGCTCATAGCGGACAAATTTGACGTCCTTGTTGGAAGCATCCCGGTAATAATTCTCGAAATAACGATAGGTCCTCATATCCCGGAAGAGAATGGAGATTTCCATCTGGGGATTTTTCTCTTTCAGTTTCAAGGCATTCTTGATGGCATGACTGCAGCAGATCCGGGAGCAGTAGTTTCTGTCCTCGTTCCGGCAGCCTACGCACTGGATCATCACCATGCTCTCGGCAGAAACGATCTTCTCCTCTCCCTGGGCGATCCGGCCCTCCAGCTCCAGCTGGGTCATGACCCGCTCATCCTGGCCGTAGAGGTATTCCGTGGGCTTATATTCGTCGGCGCCGATGGCAAGTACGGTGGCCCCATGTTTGATCACCGATGTTCCCCGGCCGTTCTGTACCGTGGTCGTGAAGTTCCCAACGTAACCGGTCGTCTCCGGAATGGACGCCCCCGTATAGACATGGATCATGGGATTGGAATAAACCTGCCGGATCAGATCCTTCACATAGGCCTGAACATCCAACCCTTCCAGCGTGTAGTGGAGCCGTTTCGCCATCCCTCCCAGCTCTTTCTCCTTTTCCACCAGAAAGACTTCATGCCTCTGCTTGGCGATGGACAAGGCGGCCGTCATGCCGGCAATGCCGCCGCCGACGACCATCGCCCTCTTGTCGACGGGAAGATCGAATTCCTGCAGGGGTTCCAGAAAATGGGCCCTGGCGACGGACATCCGGATGATATCCTCCGCCTTCTCCGTGGCCGCCTCCTTTTCCTTCGAGTGGACCCAAGAGCAGTGCTCGCGGATATTGGCCATGTCATAGTAATACTGGTTGATCCCTGCTTCCCGGAGGGTGTCGCGGAAGAGCGGTTCATGGGTCCGCGGAGTGCAGGCGGCGACGATCACACGGTTGAGCCCTCTTTCCTTGATGTCCTTTGCCAGCATGGCCGCGGCTTCCGTCGAACAGATGAAAAGGCTTTCTTCGGCGTGAACGACATGGGGCAGGGTCAGGGAATATTGAACCGTCTGAGGAACATTGACGATCCGGCCGATATTGGCCCCGCAATGACAGACATAGACGCCGATCCTCGGCTCCTCCTGCGAGACGTCCTTTTCCGGGGGATAGACTCTTGCCTTGGAAAGGTTTCCGCGCCGGTAAGAGAGGATTTCGCCACACATGGAACCGGCGCCGCTGGCGCCCAGTACCCCTTCGGGAATATCCATAGGACCGATGAAAGCGCCGCTGACAAAGATTCCCGGGCGCGTCGTCTCCAGGGGATTGGCGGGTCCGGTTTTGCAGAAGCCGTGATCGTTGAGTTCAATTCCGAAGGCCTGGGCAATTTTTTCTACATTGCGGGGAGGAACCAGGCCGACGGAAAGGACCACCATGTCGAATTCTTCTTCCTTGACGCCCTCGGGGGTCGTGTATCGAACCGTCACATTCTTCGTGACCGGGTCTTCCCGGACGATGGAGGCATAACTGCGGATAAAGCGGATTCCGGGAAGGTTCTCCGTTCTCTGGTAGAACCGCTCGAAATCCTTGCCGTAGGAACGGATATCGTTATGGAAGATGGTACAATGGGCCCCGTCATCATGATCCTTGGTCAGAATCACCTGTTTCTGTGTATAGGTGCAGCAGACCGCGGAGCAGTAGCTGTTGTCGCCCGGGGTGACCCGCCGGGAGCCGACACAGTGAATCCAGGCGACATTGTGGGGATGCCTCATGTCGGAGGCACGCAATATTTCCCCTTCATGGGGACCTGTGGCGCAGAGGAGCCGCTCGTATTCAAGGCCGGTGACCACATTGGCAAAATTGTCATAATGATATTCCTCCTTCGCCCGGGGATCATAGGCCTCGATGCCCGGAGACAAAATAATCGCCCCGACCCTGATTTCCACCTTCTCCGGCTTCTGACTGAAATCGATGGCCTTGGACTGGCAGACGCCGATGCAGATCTGGCATTTCCCCTCCTTTAGATAAAGACAACTGTCATCGATATAGGGAACCAGAGGGATGGCCTGAGCGAAGTAGATATGGATCGCTTTGTTCTTCGAGATCTCCTGATTGAATTTATCGGGATACACGACCGGGCAGTATTCCACGCAGGTGGTGCAGCCCGTGCATTTGCTCTCGTCAATATACCTGGGCTTCTTCACGACGGTGACGGTGAAGTCTCCCGCTTCCCCCTCCACGTTCTCCACCTCGGCATAGGTGATCATCTCGATATTGGGATGCCGCTTGCATTCAACGAATTTGGGAGATTCGATGCACATGGAGCAGTCGTTGGTGGGGAAGGTCTTGTCGAGATGGGCCATCTTCCCGCCGACGGTCGGCGATTTCTCGACAAAATAGACCTTGAATCCTGCCGTGCCGAGATCAAGGGCAGCCTGGATCCCGCTGATGCCTCCACCGACAATCATGACGTCGCCAAAATTACGGTCCGTTAAACTTTTGCACAGTTGTTCAACTTGCTCTTTTTCCATTTCTCCATACCCCTTCTTAAAAGATGTTCGTTAAATGGCCTGGTTCTGATTTCCTGAAAACGATTCCCCTTTTTCGTTTTCTCCTTTCCGGGAACGGGAAGTTTTACTGTTGCCGGTCGCGCCCATCGTCCCGTGCTTTCTGAACGAAAACGATTGTGCAAAAGGTGCTGAAGCCCACAGAAAGAGGGGGATTCAATGCGCACGGGAAGAAAAGCCGGACTCAGCAAGGCGCAAAGTACGCGCGGAACATCCGGTGACGTCACGTTTTTTCAAGGAATTAATTTCGGGGTAATGCGGTTTGGATTTGGATGACCAAACGTGGCTTTCTCCCCGTACTCCGCCGCTTTCATCACGGCAGGACGGGACGTGGCCTATTCGGCCTGCGGGAGGAAAGGAGCGGAAAAGCACATTCTAGAGAACCGTCCAAGTTCTCTAGAGGCGCTTCATATCTGCTGTATGAAAATTAAAGTTAATTTGTTCATCTTCCTGAATTTATCTTCATTTCTCTACATAGTCGAAAACCGGATCAGTCGCTGGTCCTGAACAATGGTAAGGTGGCTACTATACTATGATGAATGCGTCAAATAGAAATATGGAATAGTATAGCCCACGCATTCAAAAGAGTAATAGCACCAAGATTGAACTGCCCCCGTTTGCCTCAGGAGCTCTTATGATTTTTCCGGACAGAGGAGGCCGACCGCATCTGCCCGGCATCGCCGGCAGTGGTACATCTGCGGGAGGCCAGCACTCGAACCCGAACCATCTCGGCATCGGCAGGCGCCCCCAGACACTCAAAGGGGGTATCCTGAACGGGAATCATGGGAATGCAGTTCATCAGATCGACTCCCCATTCCGCTGCCTTCTCGGCGATCGCCGTGATGTGACCGGCATTGATTCCCGGGACAACAAAGGACGCAGCGCACCCGCCCACGCTGTGGGCTGTCCCCCGAAGCGTCGCGGCATGGTTTTTTGGACGGTTTTTTCACTTCGGGATCCCCGATGTCCGCCAGGGTGAGAACACAAAGGTCACGGCATCTATCGGTTTACCGATTTATTAAAAGCGGATTACCAATATATTTACCGATAGAATATGTCCAATAAATAAATTGAATAATAGAGAAGAAATTATTCCCTGCCGGTAGTTTGCTAGGCTTGTTTTCCGATTCTCGGCATCCGGCACACACATAAATTCAAGAAGTTGATACAACTGGCATATGTATAACAATTATTCATTGGACACATGCCGTATTGCTATATATGGAAGCGGCACGGCCACGCCGGATCAAGACACTTTTAAGGAGGCACAAGCAACCCATGTTGAAAAATCTGAAGTTCACCATCCTTTTTCTGACCTTTATCGCCCTGTTTCTGGCTCCCGCAGCCAAGGCGGCGGAGATTCCCACTCTGAAGGTGGGCTATATCTTCACGACTCACCACACCCCCTTCATGGTGGCGGCATCGAAGGGGGAGGCCTTCAAATTCATGGGCGTCTATCTGAGGCCGCTTATTGCCAAGGATAGGTATGAACTGGTGACCGACGGGAAACCGATCGCCAATTTCCAGTTGATTGTGGCGAAAAGCGGTACGGAAGCGGCCTCTCTTTTCGCGAGAAATCAGCTCGATCTGGCCATGGCTTCCGTAACCGCCATGATGTCCGGAATCGACAAGGGCACACCGATCAAGATTCTCTCCCCCCTCCAGACTGAAGGTATGGGCCTTGTAGTGCCCGGGGAATCCTCCCTCAAGGATTGGAACTCCTTTCTGGCCTACGTGAAAAAGGCGAAGAAACCCGTCAAGGTGGGCTACCATTCACCCACAAGCGCACCGAAAATCGTCCTGGAAGGCTCCCTGAAGTTCTCCGGGATCCGGGTCACGAGCGATCCCACCAACATGTCGGCGCAGGTTCTCCTCGTTGATCTGAAAGAAACGACGAATATGGTGCCCGCTCTGGCGAGCAAGCAGGTCGAGGCCATCGTCGGCCCCTCACCCTTTCCGGAAGTGGCCGTCAGCCGGGGAGTGGGAAAAATCATCGTCAATCTGCGGGATCTGCCGCCTAAGGGCTACTGGTATGACTTTCCCTGCTGCGTCACGGCGGCCAGCGAACAGACCATCGCCAAACATCCCGACATCGTGCAGAAGTTTGTGGAACTCATCGCCAAAACAAACGTCTGGTGCAATAAGCACAGGATCGAAGCAGGAACCCTGACCGCCGAGTGGATCGGCCTTCCCGGAGATACCGCCAGGACGTCACAGCTCGTTTACCTCCCGAAATTCACGAAAAACTGGATGCACAACGCCGACAAGTATCTGACCATCCTGAATTCGATGGGCAACTTTACGGGCCGTCTGAAAGGGAAAACGATTCAAGAAGTCAAACCGGTCCTTTTCGATATGCGCTTTATCGACAACGTGAAATTGTAGTCATGGAGTTTCGAACTGTACTCGTCCGGATCGGCGCTTACCTGCTGGTTCCTGTTCTTTTTCTCGTCCTGTGGGGTGTGATCGACCGTCAATTGAACAATGAGGTGATCCTTCCCGGCGTCGGACAGGTGGCCGCCCTGTTCCTCCAGCCGACGGAGAGCCTCATCGCCATGGGTTCTCTCGCCACCAATGTGGCCATCAGTCTCGTCCGGGTCCTGGCGGGCTATCTGCTTGCGGTCTGCCTTGCCATCCCCCTGGGAATCCTGATGGGCTATTACGGAACGGCCCACAGGCTCCTCAATGGCTTCCTCGCCCTGTTCCGGCCCATTCCCCCTCTTGCCTGGGTGCCGCTGGTGCTGGCGTGGTTCGGGGTGGCCAGTCTCGCCTCGATGTTCGGAGTGGAAGAAGGCACGGCCTATCTGTACCTCAACAATCTCAAGTTATCGATGGTCTTTATCATCTTCATCGGGGCCTTCTACCCGGTTTTGACCAGCGCCATCCACGGTGTGATGGGCGTGCGGAGCACCCTGCTGGATTCGGCCCGGGTGCTGGGAGCCGGCGAGTGGGACATTTTCCGGAAGATCCTGCTGCCCGCCGCCTCGCCTTCTATCGTCAACGGCATGCGGATCGGGCTGGGGGTCGCCTGGATGTGCCTCGTGTCCGCGGAGATGCTTCCGGGAAGCATCTCCGGCGTGGGCTACCTGATCACCCATGCTTACACCCTGGCCCGGACGGATATCGTCATTGCCGGGATGATCAGCATCGGCATCGTCGGGGCCGTGCTGGACCTCTTCTTCCGCCTGATTGAGGACCGGAAATTCGTCTGGACGAGATTGACCCGATGACATCCGGCCCCATTCTCCGCATCGAAGGGCTGAGCAAGACCTTCCGGACGAACAACGGCGGGGCACTGGAAGCCCTGGCGGAGGCCAGCTTCGATGTTTCCGAAAATGACTTTGTGTGCATCGTGGGACCCTCGGGGTGCGGCAAATCGACCCTGCTCCGGATGATCGCTGGCCTCGAATCGATCTCCTCCGGCCGGATCGGCTACCGGGAAAATCCGGTCCTGCGGCCGCAGAAGGAAATCGGGATGGTTTTCCAGGAATATTCCCTGCTCCCCTGGAGAACGGTGCTGGATAATGTGGCCCTGGGTCCGGAGTTCGGCGGAGCGCCCCGGGCTGAACGCGAAGCAAAGGCCATGGAGTACCTGCGCCTCGTGGGGATGGCAAATTTCTCCGGGGCCTTTCCCCATGAGCTTTCCGGGGGGATGAGGCAGCGCGTGGCCATTGTCCGGGCCCTTGCCAATGACCCGGATGTTCTGCTCATGGACGAACCCTTCGGGGCCCTTGACGCCCACACGAGAATCCTGCTGCAGAAGGAACTGCTGCGCGTCTGGGAAAATTACCGCAAGACCATCCTGTTTGTGACCCACGGCGTCGACGAGGCCATCTATCTGGCGGACCGAATTCTGGTCATGTCCGCCCGTCCCGGTAGAATCCTGGAGATTTTCGATGTGGACACGGAACGTCCGCGGGACCGGGCCCATCCGGCCTATGGACAACTGGCGGAGCGCATCCTCTCGATCCTCGAACGGGAGGCTGCTTTTTCCGCGACTGGAACGAACGGATAAAATGGAGGAAAGAAGAATGACGTTCAATGTATCGGATGTAAAACCTTTGATCAATGACGAGTTTACAGGAGAGCCGACCAAGCGGGCCCTCCAGTATATCTCGAATCAACGCGCCTCGGGCATGCCGGTGGTGGGGCTTTACTGCGGCTACGCCCCCTTGGAGGTGATCCGCGCCGTCGGGGCCGTACCGGCCATCCTCTGCGCCTTCGCCGACAAGCCTATCCCGGCGGCGGAAGAAGTGCTGCCAGCCAATCTCTGCCCCCTGATCAAGTCGAGTTACGGTTACATCATCACGGATACCTGCCCCTTTTTCGGCCTTTCCGATGCCGTCGTGGCGGAAACGACCTGTGACGGGAAGAAGAAGATGTTTGAACTGATCTCCTCCCATCGGCCCATGTTCGTCATGGACCTGCCCCAGCTCCCCGACGAAGCGGAGGCCCGATCGAACTGGGCGACGATGATTTCCAAACTCAAGGGGTTCCTGGAGAATACCTTCGGCACGTCCGGAACATCGGAAGGCATCGAGGCGGAGATTCAGGCAACCAACATCAAGAACCGCCTGATCCGGCGCGTCTATGAATATGCGGAGAAAAAGCCACCGCTATTGAGCTGGCAGGAACTCTACGAACTGTCCTACCTTGCCCAGGTGGCCACAACGGAGCACCTCCTGCCGATCTTCAAAGAAATCTTTGAAACCATTGAAGAGAGAGAGGACAAGGGCATTTATTATGGAAGCCCGTCCTCCCCCCGGGTGCTGGTCACGGGCTGCCCCGTGGGCGGCGATTCGACCAAAGTCTACCGGATCATAGAAGAGGCGGGGGGCATCGTCGTGGCCATGGACGCCTGTTCGGGAATGAAGCCTTTCCTTTCCGACATTGAAGAAAAAACCGGCGATCCTATCGGTGCCGTGGCCCAACACTATCTCGAGATCCCCTGCTCCTGCATGACCCCCAATACGCGACGCCTGACCGAGCTGGACAAGGTTATTGATCGTTTCCAGCCCGACGCCATCGTCGAGGTGGTCCTTCACGCCTGCCACTCATACAACATCGAAGCCTACAAGATCATGACCCACGTAAAAGAGAAGCACAACCTTCCCTATCTGAAAATCGTAACGGACTACTCCGAAGGGGACGTTGAACAGATCCGGACGAGGGTTGAGGCTCTGCTGGAGAGCATTTGATCAATGCAGCCCGGATGTAAGGGAATATCGTGAAGCGGAAAGGAAAACCAAAGTCATGCAGGCAGCAATGGCAGCAGTCCCGCCTCTGATTGAGAATGCGCAGATTGCGGACCCCGTTCGCCGCTTCCTTGAATATGTCTTGAACAAAAGGGAGCAGGGAAACCCCGTCGTCGGCGTCTATTGCGGCTATGCCCCGGTTGAGCTGATCCGGGCGATGGGCGCCGTTCCCGTATCCCTCTGCTCCGCTTCACAGTGGACGATTCCCGCCGCGGAGGCGATCCTGCCCGCGAATCTCTGCCCGATGATCAAATCCAGCTTCGGATTCATCCGGACCAACGCCTGCTTCTTCTATGCGGCCTCTGATGCCGTCATCGGCGAAACCACGTGTGACGGCAAGAAGAAGATGTTCGAGTTGATCGCCCATCTCAAACCGACATTCATCATGGATCTCCCGCAACTTCCCGATGACACGGAGGTATTGGACCGCTGGAGAAAAAGTGTCCTCAAGCTTCAGGGCTTTCTGGAAAAGACCCTTCAGACGTCCCTTTCCGCGGATCGGCTGGAGGCGGAGATCCGGGAAACCAATCGCAAGAACCGCCTCATGGACCGCTTTTTCGCCTATCTGGCCTGTCGCCCGATCCCGGTCTCCTGGCGTGAGATCTACGATGTCATCACCCTTGAACATGTGGCGAACGGTGATGAATTTCAGGACCTGATCGAAAAGATCTCCTCCAGTATTGATCAGCGGATTGCCCTGGGGCAATGTTTCGGTACGTTTTCCTCCCCTCGGATTCTGGTCAGCGGCTGTCCCGTCGGGGGGGACGCGTGCAAGGTTCTTCAGATCATCGAGGAAGCCGGCGGTGTGGTCGTGGCGATGGAAGCGTGCAGCGGAATGAAAAACTACTTTGTCCGGATCACCGAGGAAAGCGGCGACCCTCTGAGGGCCGTGGCGGAAAGCACCTTGAGCATTCCCTGCTCCTGCATGACTCCGAATCGACGCCGCCTGGACCTGCTGGACAAAATGATCGCCCGGTTTTCACCGGATGCCGTCATCGATGTCGTCCTGCACGCCTGCCATGCCTATAATGTGGAGTCCCACAAGATTCGCAAGCATGTCCAGAAGAAGCACGGTTTGCCCTGTTTGAAGATCGAAACGGACTACTCCAAAGGCGACATCGAACAGATCCGGACGAGGGTGGAGGCCCTGTTCGAGAACCTGGAACTCAAAAAATAAATATTGGGAGGCATATCATGGCGGATTATACAAAAATGTGGTCGGAACTCGGCCTTGACCTGGAAGGTCACAACGCGCTGCTGTCCATCCTGGGCAGCGCCTATGGAGACATCTTTCTTTCCCAGAAAAACCGCCCCGAGGGAATGAAGTATTTCGACTTCGTCATGAGCGAAGTTCACGGACTGCGCATCCAGGAGCTCATGGAGGCAAAGGCACAGAGAAGGATCGTCGTCGGCTCGTACTGCGTATTCGTCCCGGAAGAACTGATCCTGGCCGTGGACGGGGTGTCCGTGGGACTGTGCGCCGGGGCCGAATTCAATTTCGAGGGCGCCGAAGAGGTCCTGCCGCGAAATACCTGCGCGCTCATCAAGTCCGCCTTCGGGTTCAAGCTCGGGAAAGTGTGCCCCTACCTGGAAGCCAGCGATGTGGTCGTGGGAGAGAACACCTGCGACGGCAAGAAAAAATCCTATGAGATTCTGGCCCCGATGGTCAAGGATCTCTATGTCATGGATCTCCCCCAGATGAAGACCGACATGGGCCGGACGTTCCTGAAGGAGGAATACCGCAGGTTCATGGCGAAGTTGGAACGTGTCAGTGGAAAGAAGATCACCCCCGAATCGCTCAAGATGGGAATTGAAATCGTCAATGCGAAACGGGCTGCCGTAAAAAGGCTGGCCGCGATCCGGGCGGCCGACCCGGCGCCGATCTCCGGCCTGGACGCCCTCCTGGTCAACCAGGTGTTTTTCTATGACGACCCGGTTCGCTTTACTCATTCGGTCAACCAGCTCTGCGACGAACTGGAGGAGCGTGTTAAAAACGGAATCGGCGTCTCTGCGCCGGAGACAACGCGAGTCCTCGTTTCCGGGTGCCCCATGGCCGTTCCCAATTGGAAACTCCCCATGCTGATCGAATCAAGCAATGCGGTCATCGTCGGCGAGGAATCCTGCGTGGGCGAGCGGGGTGTCCGCTGGCTGACGGAATCCAAGGACGGCACGGTGGAGGATCTCTTGGACGCCATCACGGCGCGCTATTTCAGCATCGACTGCGCCGTCTTCACGCCGAATCCCTCACGGGTCGAATACGTGAAGGAGATGGCAAAAAAGCTCAATGCCCAGGGCGTCATTCACTACAGCCTCCAATTCTGCCAGCCCTACATCGTCGAAAGCGGCCCCGTCGAGAAGGAACTGGAACATGCGAGCATCCCGACGCTGCGCCTGGAAACCGACTACAGCCAGGAAGACGCGGGACAGCTCAAGACGCGGATCGAGGCCTTTATCGAACGGCTGGAGAAAAAATGAGAATCGCCGGCATTGACATCGGATCACGAACCGTCAAGCTGGCCGTCCTTGAAGACGGCCGGCTGATCCTCTCCAGGAAGACGATGACCTCTTACAACCCCCTGGCAACGGCCCAGGAACTGATGGGCGATGCCGTATTCGATGTCATCACCGCCACCGGATACGGCCGCCATCTGATTAAAGGACATCTCGACTGCCCGGTAATCAGCGAAATCACGGCATTCGCCCGGGGGGCGCGCTTCTTCTCAAGCGATTGCCGGTCCATCCTGGATATCGGCGGACAGGACACGAAGGCCATTTCCCTGGACCAAGAGGGGAATTTGAGAAAGTTTGAAATGAACGACAAGTGTGCCGCAGGCACAGGGCGTTTTCTGGAGGTCATGGCAACGGCGCTGGGGTTCACCATTGAAGAATTCTCCAAGGCGGGCCTTTCGGCAGGAAAGGCGGTCAAGATCAACAGCACGTGCACGGTCTTTGCCGAATCCGAGGTTGTTTCACTGACCGCACAGGGTGCGGCGCGCGATGAAGTGGCCCTGGGCATTCACAAGGCCATTGTGAGTCGCTCAATAGGCCTCTTGAAGAAAGTCGCAGTCCCGGGAGAAATATTTTTCGCCGGTGGCGTCGCGTACAACGATTGCGTGCGGGTCCTTCTCGAAAAAGAGATGGGGCAGCCCGTTTTTGTTCCCTCAGACCCGCAGATCGTAGGGGCCGTCGGGGCCGCGCTGAGTTCATTATGATTCCAGTTCCAGATCCACAGTACGTTGTCTTCCTGTTCCCCTCCGTCAGTTACGTCCTGAAGGCGGAGAAAATCCTCAAAGATCGGGAAATCGACCACAAACTGATTCCCGTTCCCCGGCATGTCAGTTCGGACTGCGGAGTCTGTGTGCGGGTTGATGCGGATCAGAAGGAGAGGGTCATAGGAGTTCTCCAGGGAACAACAGACTGGGAAAGCATCGTACCGCTGTAATCCGGATGCGATGTTTCCGCAGCAGAGCAGGTGGCGTGCTTCCAGGCATTTTGAGCCTGGCCAGCAGGCCGGACTGGAACCACTCCTGAAATCGGGGAAAGAACAATTTATTCTTTTTCGTCGCTGATAATGGAGTTAAGGTCCGACAGCACACGCTCCAGGTCAAAACCGAATCGCTCCGCCGCCTCCCCTACGGACAGGAACAAGCCCTGGCAACAGACGCAGCTCCCCGTTTCTTCCTCAAGACTCTTTAATATTTTTTCGGTTTCTCGATGCTGACTGACAACATCGAGAACCGTCATTTCCGGTGTGACGACCAGGGTTTTGTCATCCATGATCATCCCCGCTCCCGTCTCAGTCTGTTTAACATTTCTTTTCCCGGCACATCCCGGAGAACCAGGAACATTAATCCTTTCTAAGGGTTATGTTAAAAGCACCCTCTGCCTCACTGATATCCGCTATCTTCCATCCTTTGCTTTTTGCCGCCCGGGAAACATTCTCCTTGGACGCCTCATTGTCCACCAGGACCAGAAGCTCATCGGCACTGCCTTCCTTCATTTCATCCAGGGTCATCAAAACCGGTTGCGGGCAGGACAGTCCGCGCGCATCCACCGTCTTAGCCATATCCTTTCCTCCTATCTCTATCTATGCGATTCTATTTCTCATGGTGAAGCCGATGAACAGGCACACAAGAAGGCCGATCATGACCGCCGGAATTCCATAGGGACCGACACCCGCCGGAGAACTGGCCAGACCGAAGTTATGACTGATGCCGGCCCCGACAATCATGCCCATAACAAACACGGCGGCATCGCCATCCCCCTCGCCGGCCAGGAAGAGCTGGCGGCCGGGACAGCCGCCGGCAAGACAGTACGCCAGGCCCGAAAGGGTCATACCGGCAAAATTCCACAGGTGCATGGTGTGGGCTACGGGCTGTCCAGCAAAACCAGGTTTGAACTGTCCCAGAATAACATTGACCGCCAGGGCGGTGAGGATCAGGGCCAGGAAACCTGACAGCAGGTGCATGGACCGGAAGAGGACAAAATCACGGATGGCGCCCATGGTGCAGAAGCGGCTTCGCTGGGCCAGAAACCCGATCAGGAGGCCGACCCCGAGAGAAATTGCCAGGGGTGCATGAAGGGAACCCGGCCCTTTCATGCTGTAAAAAAGGATCTCGTTTTTATCCTTGCCGGGAATCTGGGGGAAAAGAAGAATGAGAGCCAGGAGCCCAACCATGAAGAGGGGAAGCATCCAGCCCGCGGTGTGATGGGTTGGTTGGGTCCGCCCAAGGCTATATCCTCCCTTGAGGAAAAGCGTCCCGATCCAGACGCCGAAAATGAGACCCACAAGACCGACTATGGCGGTACCGTCGCCGCCGGCGAGCCGTAGGGCAGCGCGCCATGGGCAGCCGAGGAAGACCAGGGCGCCGATCATGGCAAAGATCCCCAGAAAAAGCGGACAATGGGCGCCGAACCGAGGCGGGGTTTAAATTCCTGAAGAGATAAGCGGCAATCATCGACCCCAAGACGAAACCGATAATTTCCGGGCGAATGTACTGTACAACCGCCGCCCGGTGAAATCCGAGCGCACCGGCAATGTCCCGCTCAAAACAGGCCACGCAGATCCCCATGTTGGGAGGATTTCCCAGGTACTGCAACAGTGGAGCCAATATTCCGATAAGGATCCCGACGCCGATAAGTCCCCAAGATTCCGCAAAGATGTTTTTTATTCCCTTCATTTTCTTTCTCCTTCCACTGAGCTCCGTGCTGCGGTCTGATGATCACGAAGATGTTCTTTGAATGTGGTAGGCTATATGAAACTGAAAGGAATACGTCAAATCACTTTATTGAATAATTGGCAGCAAGATATAACCGTCAGGAATGGATCGGCAAAAAAGGTTTGGATGCGGTTTCAGAAATGCCCCGATCTTCGGCTGCGATATCCCCGTTCCCGATCCTCATGGCCTGAGAAGCCGAAAACTCTGGCTGACGGTTTCGAATGTCTGGACATCCTTATCGAAGTAATGCCTGGCAGCAGCCCTGTACCAGATTCCATAGATCCATTCGCCGGACATGATCTCGTAGTGGATGCACTTGAAACGCAACTGCCCTTCCTTGGTCTTGAACTCGTAAACAATCTTGGAACCCGGGATGCCGGAGAGAGTCGCCGGAGAGCTTTCCAGAAGCTTGAAGTTTGTGATCAGAGGATCGGACTTGATGTTGTCTATTGCGACATCGGCCATTTCCTGGGGCAGCATGTTCCGGCTGTACTTTTTCCTGGTGTTCTTCAACTCCTGGTCAACATTGAAGCGCCCGACGCGTATGGTCTGCAGGAGAACCCCATCGCGGGTGACAAGAAGTCCCGTCACCGTGTTGGATTTCATCCAGCCTTCCGGCAGCGTCACCGAATAATTCTCCGGTTCGGCCCGGTAATCACCGCCCACTTTGACCCATGGGGCACAGGCCGTAAGAACCAAGAGGATCAGGACAAGCCAGCATTTCTTCATCGTATCACCTCACTCGCATTGTTTGAGATATTCCAGGACATAGGCTCTATCCTGCGCCTGAGGGGCCAGGATCAGGTATTGCTGAAGATGTTCTTTTGCCTGCGGCCTCTCTCCCTTTTTCAAATGAAGCAACCCCAGGGCTTTGTGGGAATTAGCGTATGACGGGTCTTGGCCGATGGATTTGCGATAGAAATCCATCGCCTTGTCCAGGTCGCCTTGCTCGTTCCTCTGTCTGCATACCTCGCCGAGAAGAAAGTGGGCGTGGGCATCATCGGGTTTTTGGGAGAGATACCGCTCCGCTTCCCGTTGAGCAATGTTATAATTTCCGGCACTGATGTTCTGATCGGCATCAATGAGCCAAAGGGTTGAGGTTTTCCGAGAGAAGATCGCTTCGTTTTTCATTCCGCCCTTGCCGGGGTGGAGGGTCTGCAGTTTTTCATAATTCTCGATCCGTTCCTGGAGCCGGGGATGGCTTCCAAAAAAGAAGGGCTCGTCAATCTTGCGCTCCTCCACATCCTCTTTCAGCCGCAGGAAAAGTTTCCCTGTCTCCGCCGGATCGTATTGCGCCGCCACAACGAGCCCAAAGCCCTCCGTATCCGCCTCCGTTTCCAGTTCTCTGCTGTACCCCTGAACAGCTGCGAGGGTTCCCACCTGCCCCAATAAACTGGCGAGGCTTCCCACTCCCCCGGCTGCAAGGGTCAGGACGTTGAATGTGGCCATGAAGGCCGCCTTGTTTTTCAAATCCCTCATTTGCTGCAACGCATGCCGGTGGGTGACATGGGTCATCTCATGAGCCAGCAACGTTGCCAGTTCCGCCTCGTTTTCCATCCGGGCGATCATCCCCGAGTGGACATAAATCACGCCGTTCGGGTATGCAAAGGCATTGAGGAGCGGATTCTTCAGGACGACAATCCGGAAGGCAATCTGTTGATGGACTTCCGCGGGGTGCAGCCTCCTTGCCACTTCATTGACGTAGGAGACCAGTTCCTCGTTCCTGTATAACAGGTCACTCCGTTCCAACTTTTTCTGTTCTTCTTCCGACCGGTTCCAGAGACGCCGCTCGTCGCCCTCCATCTGGAAGGACGAGGACGAACCGCCTCGAACAGGCAGAACAGACGTCGTTTCACACCCGGCAAGAAGGGTAAGAGCGGTCAATAACAACATGAAAAGGGGCAGGGTTTTTTTCATTCAGCGGCCTGCGGGAAAATCAGCCAATAGGGCGGTTACGAGAGCTTTGACATCCTCCGGCTTTCTCAAGTCATATTGAGGCCCGCTTTGTACATTGAACCAGAGGATGTCCCCGGAGGAATCCACGACGGCAAGGCTGACGAACGCTGCACCTCCACGCGGGACAACGGCGACGCCGGCCAGGGCGCCAAGGACAATGCCGGTCGCCATCAAGGCCTGTCGTCCCGCCGTGGAAATTTTATCCTGGGCATAAACAAAAATCAGGGCGTCAGCGTTGACCTTGGCGAGGAAGTCCTGGATGGGGCCCAGGGTGTAATCAAAATGACTCACCTTCTCCGGAAACAGGTTGGGCTGCGTATACGTATGAAGGAGGATGCTGGTGCTGACGGCACGATAGAGAGCCTGGATGTCTTCCAGTTCCTCTTCGAGCTCCTTGGAAACAACGACCGGCTCCACGGTTCGCTGCTTCTGTGCGAGACAGCCTATGCATGAACCCTGAACATGCCTTCCCGCTTCGGCGCTCCATTCATCCTGGAGTTCCTGGATTCCCCCTGCATCCAATACATAAACTTTTGCGTCCACGGGCAGAAGGCCGGGCTTTGAAACCGCCGCGATTCTCGTGTCGAATTGTGGATGTGTCCGGAATGTTTTCGTCGGCGCACAAGCCTGGCAGAGAAGAAGCGAAAACATTACGACCCACACCGCTTTCGTCCAAGATTCCCTTTTCATGGCATCCTCCTCCGCTCGTCGGAATCTTTCCGCTGTCTCCATCATGATACGTTCTGGTAGGGATTGGCTTATCCCCGCTTTTTTAACATATTCCGCCCGATCCAAGAGATTGTCAATTAAAATAATCCATAGGATTATCAATGTGTTGGCTAATCTTTTAGCGGTTGGAAGGAGAAAAAAGGGCGGGGCCGTTGCCGGCCCCGCCCGGGAAAGCGGATCATCCTACTTCTTTTTCTTGGGCAGAGGCGGCTCGTACCCATCCGACAGGATCTTCAAAAAGGCGACGATGGCCGCTTCGTCCTCTTCCGTCAACTTCAAGTCCCCCAATTCCGCCGTGTTCACATTCTGGGCTACCTCCGGCGCGGGCCAGCAGTTTGCTTCCCGCGCTTCTGCCTCGGTGTAAGGTCCGGGACAAACCGGTTTTACGTCCCTCGTGTTGTAGAAGTGCACAATGCCCTCGAGGCTTTTGAAGTAGCCGTTGTGACCATAGGCCTTTACACCCCCATCAAAGTCCCTCAAGTCCACGTTGCGGAGAGTCGGGACCTTGTGCTTGCCCATGTTGGCGTCCGCATATTTTGCATAGTCCGGCCGCGTGGCAAGGAACCCACCAAGCCCAAGGTCGACAAATGTTGGATTGTCATCATAGACGGGGTTTTCCGGGTTTTTCGGGACGCCGAGGTTGTCATAGGTGAAATCGGTGAAGAGCGGGGCGCGGCCATCGATCACATGGCACTTGGAGCATTTTCCCTTCCCCTGGAACAGGGCGAGCCCCTTACGCTCCTGCTTGGTCAATTGCACCTTTCCCGGCAGCGAGTAGTCATATTTGGAAGAGAAGGCATTGACCTCC
The DNA here is from genome assembly GCF_040768185.1 of Syntrophus sp. (in: bacteria). Classification (NCBI taxonomy): domain Bacteria; kingdom Pseudomonadati; phylum Thermodesulfobacteriota; class Syntrophia; order Syntrophales; family Syntrophaceae; genus Syntrophus; species Syntrophus sp. (in: bacteria). The sequence goes on from NZ_JAXGNC010000004.1 coordinate 117,759, forward strand.
GTCGAAGCCTCATAGGCGGCGATGGAATAGCCGATTTTGTCATAGGCTGAAGCCACATCCCCGGTGCAGACTTCGGAACCCCAGACATTCATAAAAAGCGTCGCATAGCTGGAGCTGCAGACTCTTGTTACCACATCCTCCGGACTGCCAAGAGCCTGTTCCTTCGGGTTCAGAAAAGGGCCCAGGGCCTGTTCGGCAGCGGCGCTGCCCAGCCTTTCACCCGTGGCCCTGCCGTCCCAGAAGTTTCCTCCCGTGAACAGCCCTTTCTTGTCGACGTGGAGCACGGGGCTCTGCGTCGCATAGGCGGAGCTGGGCGGCTTCCGGTCCCCGAAAGCGCCAGGAATCGACCCCTCATAGACAGCCCCATGTGCATTAATGCTCGAATCCGGTCCCGTCCAACCGGCCCCCTGGGCATGACAGGTCGCACAAGACTGATTGCTATTGATGGAAAGGTTCTCATCGAAAAAGATCTTCTTTCCCAACTCTTCCTTACGGAGTGAGTGCCTGTGACGTAGAGATGGCGATCAATCCGACGAATAGAAGCAACATCGTGGAATAAAGCAGAATTTTGCCTTTCATGATCTTACCTCCTTATGAATGCTTGGTCCGTGTCGTCTGGTCACGGACATTCCGTTGTCGCCTCCTCTTCACCTCCTTTCAAAAATTGCGCGCCTGTGTCACCTCTTTTGCCATCCTGAAACCACGAAGGAAAGGATCCATTCAGCGGCAGCGGGGAATTCGGACCGGAACATGGGCGGCTGCATTCAACCGGAGAAGACCAGTAACAAAAAACGGGGGGAAAGAAAAAATGGATACGGTCTTTTCCTTCCTTAAAAATAAGCGGCATCATCGTGGGCCTGGATATCCATGGTTCAAGGAACCTTTTTCCACTGATAAGAATTATACGCATCTGGTCCTTAAGCTGTCAATAGCTAAATAGTCTTATAAAAACAAAGGTATGAATAGATAGCATCGCCCATTTGGCCTGATGCTCAGGCAGGAGTTGACAAGCCCGCAGACGGTATGTATATCTATAAGGATTCTGACGCGTTTTTTTTCAGCGGACAAGGAGCAATGACCAGGGGATGAACGAAAAGGAACGGAAAATTTCAGTCGGCCTGATTCAGACGGCCTGTGGACCGGACAGGAAGGGCAACCTGGGCCGCGCACTGGAAAAAGCGGACTTCGCCGCTGATCAGGGAGCGCAGATCCTCTGCTTCCAGGAACTTTTTACGTCCCTTTATTTCTGCGATCACGAAAACTATGACCGGTTCCAATGGGCTGAACCCGTTCCCGGACCGACCACCGAACGCCTGCAGGAGCTCGCCCGGAAACGGAACGTGGTCATTGTAGCCTCCCTTTTCGAGAAGCGGGCCGAAGGCCTCTACCACAATACCGCCGCCGTCATTGACGCGGGGGGAGAATACCTGGGAAAGTACCGCAAGATGCACATTCCCGACGATCCCGGCTACTATGAAAAGTTCTACTTTGCGCCGGGCGATCTGGGGTTTCGCGTCTTTTCGACCCGTTATGCCCGGATCGGGACGCTCATCTGCTGGGACCAGTGGTATCCTGAAGCGGCCCGGATCGCCGCCCTTATGGGGGCTGAAATTCTCTTCTATCCCACGGCGATCGGCTGGGCGACGGCACAGGATTCGGAAACCAACCGGGAGCAGTTCGACGCCTGGCAGACGATCCAGCGGGGGCATGCCGTCGCCAACGGGGTGCACGTCGTCGCGGTGAACCGTACAGGCCGGGAAGGAGAGATGCTGTTCTGGGGCGGCTCCTTTGTTTCCAACCCCTTCGGGTCGGTGCTCTGGCAGGCGCCGGCAGACAAAGAGGCCGTACATGTCCAGGAGATCGATCTGTCCCTGACCGGCTTTTACCGGACCCACTGGCCGTTCCTGCGCGATCGGCGGATTGACGCCTACGGGGATCTTTCAAAACGTTTCCTTGATTGAGCCCTTCCATCTCCTATGAAGACACCGAAAGAACTGGGGTATTATTTTCCCGCCGAATGGCATCCACACGCCGCCACTTGGTTGAGCTATCCTCACAACGAGGCTTCCTGGCCGGGAAAGATCTCGACGATATTCCCCGCCTACCATTCGTTCATCAAGGAAATCAGCCGCGGTGAGAGGGTCAACATCAACGTGACCGACGAGGCCATGGGCCGGCATGTCCGGGAGGAGCTGGAAAAAATCGGCGTCGATCCGTCTCGGATTTCCCTTTACCTCCATCCCACCAATGACGCCTGGTGCCGGGATCACGGCCCGGCCTTCCTGATTGCCGGACGCCCGGACCTCAGACCGCCGAAAGTCATCGTCAACTGGAAGTACAACGCCTGGGGGAACAAGTATCCCCATGACCTGGACAATACCATCCCCGAGCGGATCGCCTCGCTCCTCGATCTTCCGGTGTTTTCCCCCGGGATTGTCATGGAGGGGGGCTCCGTGGAGTTCAACGGCGCGGGGACGGTGCTCACAACCACGGCCTGCCTGCTCCACGAAAACCGCAATCCATCATTGAACCGGGAACAGATAGAACAGGCCCTGCAGGACTTTTACGGGGTCGAGCAGGTGCTCTGGCTGGGTGAAGGGATCGAAGGGGATGACACCAACGGCCACATCGACGACATGACCCGGTTCGTGTCACCCGATACCGTCATCACCATGGTGGAGCCCGACCGGAAGGACGCCAATCATTTCCCCCTGCACACCAACCTGCAAACCCTGAAATCGATGAGGCTTCTCAACGGCAAGTCCTTGAATGTCGTTGAAATTCCCATGCCGGATCCCGTCTATTACGACGGGCAGCGCCTGCCCGCCTCCTACGCCAACTTCTACATCTGCAATGCCGGTGTGCTCGTCCCCACCTTCCAGTGCCCCAAGGATTCGCTGGCCATCGACCTGCTCAGCCGATGTTTTCCCGACCGCCCGGTGATCGGCATCGACTCCGTGGAAATCATCTGGGGACTGGGGAGCTGGCACTGCCTCAGCCAGCAGGAGCCGGAGCGCCCCTCTCCTTGTCCTTAATCCCTTGAATTTGTAGCCCGATTATCCCACCCGTTTCACCCATGATCCCCCTGAACAGGCCGACACTCCGTAAAGAGTCCCTCCCGTCGCACCTGCTCAAAAAGCCACCCGCGCGCGCACGCCGAAGACCCAAAGGTCCCTGTTGTCCGCATCGCCGTTTGCATTCTTCACCCACTGGATGTCGGGGGAGATGCGGAAATGGTCGTGAACCTTCAGATTGTAATAGAGTTCCACGTGATGCTCGTTCCCGGAACGGATGCCGCTGTCCCGGTCGGTTTCTTCCCAGTCGTCACCGATGATGGCCATCCCGTACGCCAGGCCGATGACATCATCCTGCCGACCGTAGAATTTCCCCGAACACTTCAGCCCCGCGCTCCAGGCATGTTTGATCTGTGAGACGCTGCCGCGCTGCCATCCATACCGGGCAAAGAGAGTCAACAGGTCGGTAATCTCCTGGTCGAGGGACAAACCGATCCCGTAATTCTTCTCCCCGGTCTTGTCCGGATCCACCAGGTCGGCATGATCCTTGTTGTTGAACCAGCCGTAGAACCGATAATTCCCCTGACACTCGCCGATCTTCGGTTTGAAACCGATCTCTGCGATGGAAAAAACATCATCGAACAGGCTGTCCCCATCACCGTCCGCATCGGCAAATCCCACCCCGAACCCCAGGTCATCGCGGAGGGAGAACCAGATCATCGCCCCGATGCCGTTGTCATCGGGAAATTCCACGGCCAGGTTGTTCACGAATCCGCCGGAGAGGAACTGCGTCTTCTCGCAGTTGGCAACGGCATTCGTATCGAAGTCCGTTGTCAGATCGATCTTGCCGGCGCGAAAGCGCAGACGTTCTTTGAACCAGGTATGTTCATACCATACTTCCGAAAGACTGAGTTTGTCCTCTTCATTTGCCGTATCATTGAAACCCGACAGCGTCGGGAGATCGCCATCGATGCCATTCCCCGTTCCCGCCTCGGTCAGGAAGTAGAACTTGCCGGATTCGGCAAGCGGGAGTGACGCTTCCAGATCGAAGGAGAGCGTGCCGTCGGTTACGTTTCCTTTACGACTATGCCGCTTCTTTGCCCCTGCGGAACCTTGAACACCAGCCGTCGCTCCTCCGGCGATCTCGATCTTTTCGTACCAGCGCTTTTCCTCTTCCTTTTTCGAATCCGTTGCCGCCTGCTGTTCGAAAGCTTTCTCCAGACGTTCGAGTTTTTCCCTCAGGGCATTGATCTCCTCCCGCGAAACCGTGGATTCTTCAGCAAAGACGGCTGTTGAGGCCAGCAGGAGGACAAATCCAGAAATCATCCATATTACCAAGCGTTTCATATTCTTTATATTCCTTTCAACTGTTATCAATAAAAAAGGGTGCAACGAGCATCCGGCATTTTCTGCCGATCTCATTACACCCTCACTTCCCGGCTCCCAGCGCCGGGCCGTAGGTTTTATCCTGTCCCTTTCTGGAACTAGGCGATCTCTCCCAGAACTCTGGTCAACTTTTTCCGCAGCGCTTCAAGCTGCTTCGAACGGAAGGATTTTCTGCTCTCCTCCAGAACCGAAATGGCATCCAGCAACGTTTCCTTGAATTTATGCCGATGAGGGCAGCTTCCTGAAACGCACGAAGATAAAACCGGGATGCCACCCCCTTTCCTGAGTCCATCCAGAAGGTTCTCCTGATCCTTCAATGCCGCCTGGATCTCTTCGAGATTTCTTGCCAGGAGATCGTAGTGGTTCATTTTCCGCTATCCTGTTTGAAATCCGCTTCTCCCATCTCTCCGCGGGGACAGTCGGCACAGCCGCCCGCACAGTTGTCGCGGGAATTTCCGCCCGTCAGGGTTTCATAATAGAATGCCCCGATCCCAACAGCGGCCGCAGCGATTATGCCGGCCACAAGCACCATCTCCATGATCCCATCCCCCTCTCAGATCCCGATGCCCAGGAGTCTGCCCGTTTGAAAAACGATCACCGTGAGCACATAGGCCATCAGCGTCAGCCCTCCGAGCTGGAACAGCGCCCACCGCCACGAATTGCTCTCTCTCCTTGTCACGGCAATGGTCGCCATGCACGGTGCACTGACGAGGCAGAAGAGCATGATGCAGAAGCCGACCAGCGGGGAATAGGTGCCTTTGAGTTTGTCCCGAAGCGTTTCGGATTCTTCGTCCGCTTCCCCCATGGCGTAAACGATGCCCATCTGGGCGACGAAGACCTCTTTCGCGGCAAAGGCCCCGATGAGCGCCGTACCGATTTTCCAGTCGAATCCCATGGGTTTCAGAAGGGGCTCCAGGGCATGCCCGACGTTCCCGGCGATGCTGCCGCGCAGCGCCGCCTCCTTCTCCGCGTTGTCAAGAGCGGCGAGTTTCTCCGCCTTCTCCTCCTCCCCGATATTTTCCATCGCAACGGCCTGCCGGGCCTTTTCATAACGGCTGGACTCTTCAGCGGACAAGCCGGGGAAGGTCGTCATCGCCCAAAGCAGAATGGAGATCCCAAGTATGATGGTTCCGGCCTTTTTCAGATAGAGCCACCCCCGTTCCCACATGTGGATCAGGACGCCTTTGAGCGTCGGCAACCGGTAGGGCGGCAGCTCCATGACAAAGGGAACGGATTCGCCCTTCAGGACCGTGAGGCGCAGGAGCTTCGCACTGGCGACGGCCAGGAGGACGCCGATGACATAAATGATCCACAGCATGGGGCCATGCCATGCCTGCGGGAAAAAAGCCGGAATGATGAGCGCGTAGATCGGCAGCCGGGCGCCGCAACTCATGAGCGGAACCACCATCATCGTCGTCAGCCTGTCCCGCCGGTTTTCCAGGGTTCGGGTTGCCATGATCGCCGGTACGGAGCAGCCGAAACCGATGAGCATCGGGATGAAACTCTTGCCGTGCAGCCCGATTTTGTGCATCAGACGATCCATGATGAAGGCCGCCCGGGCCATGTAGCCCGTATCTTCCAGGATCGCGATGGCCAGAAAGAGCAGCAGAATGTTCGGCAGAAACACGACGACCCCGCCCACGCCGCCGATGACGCCATCCACCAGAAGGGACTTCAGCAGGCTTTCCGATCCTTCCGGCCACCACCCTGCCATTTGTTCCCCCATCCAGCCGAAGAGGGCTTCAAGCCAGCCCATGGGCGGATCGCCCAAGGTAAAGGTCAACTGGAAGACAAGGTACATCAACCCCAGAAAGATCGGAAGACCGAGAACACGGTTCGTGACGACGGCATCAACCCTATCCGACATGGTATGACGGATCTCGATGGTGGAGCGGGCCGCTTCCTGGCAGACACCGGATATAAATCCATACCGGCAGCCGGCAATGGTCGTCTCGGGTTGCTCCCCGAGGGTCTTCTCCACATGGGCCGCACTTTTCTCGATCTGGGCATGCACCTCCGGGGAAGCGACCGCCTTGCGCAATTCCCTGTCGTTTTCCAGCAGCTTGACGGCCAGCCATCGCGCATCGTATTTCCCGTTGAGTGAGTTCGCCATTTTGATGAGCGCTTCGATCGTGGCAATCTCTTCCTCAAGCTCCGGGCCGTAACTGATAGCCGCAGGCCGACCGTTGCCCGCGTTATCGACTCCCGACTCGCTTTTCCCGGCGGTCAGCACGATGGCGTCGAGAAGCTCTTTCATCCCGCCGCCCTTGTTTCCCGTCGTCTGGACAATCCGCGCCCCGAAATACCGGGAAATCTTCTCGATATCGAATTCATATCCCCGCGCCCTGGCCATATCGCTCATATTGAAGGCCAGCACGAGAGGCACGCCGAGTTCCATGAGTTGAACGGCGAGATAGAGGTTCCTCTCCAGGTTGGATGCATCCAGGATGTCCACGACCACATCGGGCATTTCGTCGAGAAGAAAATTTCTCGCCACGAGTTCCTCCGCCGAGTAGGCAGTCAGGCTGTACGTACCGGGCAGGTCGACGATCTTCAGTTCCGTATCTCCATGACGGAGGAAACCCTCCTTGCGCTCCACCGTCACACCGGGATAGTTCCCCACATGCTGGCGGGCACCGGTCAGGTTATTGAATATCGTTGTCTTTCCGGAGTTCGGGTTGCCTGCAAGGGCAACGACGATCTTTGATTTCATGGGAATTATCGTCCCTCCTCCCCAATATTAGCAAAACCATATAAATTTAGCTTGCCCTAAACTTTATGGCAAAAAAAATTATTCCACCACGATCTTCTGCGCCATGCCGCGGCCCAGCATGATCCGACTGCCCTTGACGGCAATAATGAAAGGCCCCCGGAAGGAATTCTGGAGCACTTCGATCTCCACGCCCGGCACCAGCCCCATAGCGGTCAACTGGCCCTGAAGTCCATGACCGGCATCCACGGCCACGAGCCTGACGCGCCTTCCCGGCTGTATAATGGTCAACGGCATAGGCAACACCTCACGGATAAATTCGACTGCAACCTACAGGGATTCAATCTCAACCCCCTCGGCTTCCTCTTTCCGCAGGGAAAGATGATAGCCTTTTACCTTGATATCAATGGGATCGCCCAGCGGGGCGATGCGTTCCACTTCGACAACGGCACCGGGAGTGACTCCCATTTCAACAATGCGCCTGCTTGTTTCTCCCCTGACCTTGATCTTCAAGACTTTTCCCTTCTGTCCGGGCTTCAGATCCTTCAGGCTTACGACAGTCATTGCTCGACGATCTCCTTTCCTCTTCTTCCTATTTCTGACCTCATCAAGGGTAACGGAAATGCATTTTTCACAATGTTCCTCTGTATCCCCCTGGTCGCAGTGGTGGCTGAATCCCGCAATCCACTTGGATCCGCCCCGGGGGCAGACCTCGATGAATTCGGCGAACTGGATGAACCGCTCCAGGATATCCCTGGGAATGGAATGCTCCATCTGGCAGGCCGCTTGATCGGCGTTGGTTTCTTCGACGGCGAGGACCTTGACGAAAAAATCACGCAGGACCTCGTGGCGACGGATGACATCCTTTGCCGCGGTTTTTCCATCGGAGGTCAGGGAAATGACATCATAAGGGGCGTAATTAATGAGTTTCTTTTCGGCAAGGGAGCGCAGGGCGCCGGTTACCGACGCATTGCTGACCTTGAGCCTTCTGGCGATGTCCTTCGGCCGCACCGCCTGTTTCTCCGCGATGATCTGGAAAATCGCTTCCAGATAATCTTCCAGACTGGCTGTCAGGGTATCGGTCAGAGTCATGCTGTATTTCCTCCAAGGCCTCTTCGGTATTAGTTGGCTAAACTTTTAAGGCATGACTAAACTTTTGTCAATCTCTTTTTCCTGGCATAAAACGGAAAGAATCCGCACGCACCTGCCTTGGCGCCATCACCGCCACTGCCAGAAATACACCAGCAGAACGCCCGCCAGCAGGATCCGGTAGACTCCGAAGGGAATCAGCCCATGATGCGTCAGCCACTTGACCAGCGCCTTGACGGAGATCACGGCGGTCAGCCAGCTCACGGCCAGGCCCACCGCCAGGGTCAGCATGCCTGCGGAATCGCCCAGGACATGCCAGTTATTGTATGCGGAATACAGTGTCGCCGCCCCAAGGGTGGGAAGAGCCAGCAGAAAACTGAACTCGGCGGCGGCGACCATGTTGAGGCCTGCGATAAGCCCGGCGATCATGGTGATCATGCTCCGGCTTGTGCCCGGCCACATCGAAACCACCTGGAGAATCCCGATAAAAAGGGCTTGCCGGTACAGCATGGAATTGACGTCGGATATCCAGGGCCGGTTGCGGTTCCGGATCCAGAAGAAATACTCTGCGGCAATCATCAGAACGCCGCCTGCCACCAGGGCGTACACCACGGGAAGCGGCCCGAACAGATACGTTTCAATGGGCCGGTGAAAGAGCTTCCCGAAAACGGCGGCGGGAATAAAGGCAATCAGCAGGAGGCCCAGCAGCTTGAGCCCCTGCTGCTCGGAATCCTCAAGGGAAGAAACAGGACGCCGGCCTGCAACAGCCATGAGAGCCCCCTTCAGCCCGGCAAGCATCTGCCTCACACGCTTGCGATAAAGCCCTAAAACGGCGAGAATCGCCCCGAGCTGGATGACGATATTGAAAGAATCCAGGGCATCGTTCTTGTCCATGAGAGCCCCCAGGGGACCCCGCATTTCGCTGAATTCGGTCATGCCCAGGGCGTGATTGGCCAGGATCAGATGGCCCGTGGAGGAGATGGGAAGATATTCCGTGACGCCTTCGACGATGCCGAGCACAGCGGCTTCCCAGACAGCGATCTTTCTCTCGGACGCAGCAGGGCATCCGGGTTCCGGAGCCGCTGAGCCGACAGAAGCCGCCGCAAGAACCAGCGCAATCAAAATTCCGAACAGAACGAATCGGAAGCCGTTTCTCATGTTATTGCACTCCCTGACGTTCCTTTCCGCTTCCCGGGCTTGCGCCGGAATAAAATCTTCATGCCCTGCCGAGTTCAAGCACCTTCTCCTTTTCCGCCCCTTCAGACTTCATGGATCGATTCTCCCGCACAGAATTCTGGAACCGCTTTTTTTTCAGCGCAATCGCTGTCCCCTTTAGCATTTCGCAAACGCATCATCCAGTCAAAAAGGAGCGCTGAAAGGATGACGATTTTTCCGAGGGATTTTCTGATATGAAAAAAACGCGGACAGACGGCTGGAAATGGTTCCAATGCACAGCGGAAATTCACGGCGATGGAACAGGTTCGCCCGGCACCCTGCTCTTACGGAAGCCCCTGAATGCCGTAATCTCTTTTCGCTTTTTTTAAATCCACGGCCAAAAGACGCTTCCTCTTGTCCACAAAAACCCCTTTGGACGAAAGGGCATCCACGAGCCCCGGCTCCATTCTCATCAGTTTTTCCAGGCGTATCCTGGTTTTTTCCTTGTTCAATCGATAGTCTCCACCCGGGGCATCGTTCATCGAAATCCCTTCCCAGTCTCCCTTTTTGAAAGACCATGCAAGGATTGTTTCATCTTCGGGCAGGGAAAAGAGCACAACCCGCAGTTCCTCTTTCCCCATGACGTTCTTCACGTTGCCGCTTTGCAGGACGGCCTGCCTGCTCAACGCCCCGATCAGCAGGGCTGCTTCAAGAGGGGAAGCCTCCCGTTGCGCCAGCACCTGACCGGTGGGCCTGATTTCGACGATGTCCCTTTGGAAGAGCTTCCGACCTTCGGTTTCCGCATCCACATCAATGCCCTCCACCCCCTTGAACAGGTTTTCGAAGCAGGCCTCGAACCAGCGATCGACAAGCTGTGGAGCGCCATCCGAAGTGCGAAAGCGGCTCAATATTTCGCCTGTCCGCTTTCTAACGGCGTTCTCCTCGGAAAACACCCAGGCGGTCAGCGAGGCGGCCAGGAAGTCGCGAGACACCATGCCACCCTCCGGCGTCCTGATATCCCAGGTAAACTTGTTTTTTGAAAGGATCTTTATCCTGGCTGGATTCGCATAATAGCTTGTTTTCCGATCCCAGCTGAGAATTTCCACGTTGACGTTCAAGACCGTGTCTTTCACTTCCTCCGCGGTGAACTCAAAGCGGGGCTCTACCGGCGGACTCGGCCACCAGGCGTCATCCTTGCTCTTGGGAATCGTGAACACATTGTCATCGGGATGCCGTACGACAACGGGCACATCGGCCCTCTCGTGCAATTGGAAGGTGATGCGAACCACCAAATCGGCATTGGTCCTGTTCTGCACCCAGAACTTGAACCAGTAGAGGGGATTATCCCTGGTCTCCAACCCGACATTATTTTTGAGGTAATAGGGAATCGTTTCGTAGGTGATCTTTCCGGGCTCCACTTTCAAAGGGGTGACATCCTGTTTCGCCTTCTGCCATTCGGCGGTGGGAAGGAGGTCACACATTTTCAGCAGGCCAAGCAACGTCGATACCAGAACCAGGATCTGCGTGATGATGCCCGGCCAGGTTTTCAGGAACTGCAGCATCGTGCCGTTCTTCTCATCGGTTGTCGGCATAGTCCTTCAATCCTTGAAGAGTCCGATGGCATCGACCACCATCAGGTCAGCCACGGTCCTCCGTGTAAAGAGGCGCGTTTCTCTGGCCCGTATCGTTTCAATGATGTACTCGACATCTTCCAGCCTGCCCAGATCCTTCCAATACCGTTTCCATTGGAGAACGTTGCCCAGCCCCGCGTTGTGCTCCATGAGAGCAAAAAGAACATGGCCGTCATGGTGAGGGAGAAGCTCTTCATTGAACCATCGCACTCCCAGGCTGATACTCAGTGTCGGGCTGAGCAGAAACGTTTCCCTTGAGGGTGCGCCGCTTTCCAGAAGCAGATCCCATCGAGCGTTCAGGCTGTCAAAGGTGGAGGGAATGAACTGGAACAATCCCAACGCACCGGCTTTTGAAAGTGCGGTCGAACAGAAGAGGCTTTCCCGTCGAAGAATGCTGTAGACGAGTTCCGGGCTCACCTGATCCCCGGCCCCTGCCTGCTGGGTGGCCGCCGCAAGAATCTCGTTCCGGAAACACGGGGGATAGGCCGTCGCCAGGTAAAACGCGCGGCGTTCCATGGCGGCCCGCTGCTCGTTGCGGCTTTTTTCGGGAATATCCCTCCCCTCAATGATAATGGACATGGACAGGGGCAAGTCCCCAGCCTGGCCGACTTTGTCGGAAATCTCCAGGTAGTTTGCTGCAATATCGTCTCGATCATCCAGTGACTCGGCCGCCGCAAAGGCATCCTGCCGCAGGGCGAGCAGCACAGAGACCTGGGGGAAAAGGCCGGATTGCTCCAACTCCTCAACGGTCAAATCCTCCAGGCGCTTTGCCGGGATCCGTTCCCGCAGCCGCTGATAGGCTCCGTACACAGCCCGGTATAATCCCGTGTCGAGCGCCGCTTTCAGGCGGAGGTGATAGGCTGACCGTCCCGACAGGTGCACTTCGTGCCTGCTCCCGTTATAGAGGCTTCGCAGTTCCTTCCGGGTCTCCTCATCGGGCAGGAGAGACTGCGAAGCCCTGTTTCCCATGCGCAGGTGCATCCGGGCCCGGAGGGCGTAGTAGTCAAAGGGGCTGGTTTCGATAACTTTTTTGAAATATTCCTGTGCCCGCCGGTGGTCGCCCCGGTCAGCCGCGATTCGCCCCATCCAGAAGAGGGCATTGAGGTGATAGGGCCCCTCCGGGACTCTCCGCTCAAGATCCTGCAGGAGGGCCTGGGCAGCCTCCCTGCCCTCTTCGCCGTTTCTCCCGTATAACATCATGGCAGGATCCATCCCGGAGTAGCTCGCAAAATCGCTGCGCCCCTTGAAATTCCTCAACTCTTCATAGCGCTGCAGGGACCGGTCGACCTCTCCGGAATAGTGATACTCCTGGGCAAGTTCATAGAGGGCGTCGTCCGCACGGCTCCCGAGAGGGAAGTCCGTCAGGATTCTCTCAAAAGCCTTTAAAGACAAGGACTTTTCTCCTTTCACTCTCAGAGCGCGCCCCATGGAATACAGGGCGTTCTGGGCCAGATCGGGATCGTGGGCCGAATCGGCAACCTCCGACAACCAGGCCAGCTTCTCTTCACGGTGGGCTTCTTTATAGGAGCTTTTCATCATGGCCAGGTAGAACGTTGCTTCCGCCCGGACCTGGAGATTTTCACCCTTCCGGGCCTCTTCCAGGAACTTCGCGGCATCGGAATAGCGCCTCAACTCGTACAGCCGGCGCCCGCGCAGAAGGGCGACATGGTCCTCTGATGCCATTCCGGAAGCCACCAGCCCCTGGAGAAGCGTTTTTTCGGATTTGCTCAGATCAACCGCCCTGGCAACAGCCAGGTAGTCGAGAAAAAACCTCTGCGCTTCCTTTGGCATGCCTGAACGCTCGGCAAGCAGGGCCGACTGCCGTTTTATGTCTTCTTCGAGCATGGGGAGCGACTCCAGGACGGGCAGGCGAAACATACCCCGGGCCAGCCGGGCCTTTAACACCTTGTCCGCCGAACTCAGGAGCCGGGAAACATCCCTTGCCTCCAATCGCGGATCGGAATTGCGAAGCTGCAGGAGACGCCATAAGGCGACCCCGGCAAGACCGCTCCCTCCCCATTTTTCCCTGGAGGAATCCGCGGCAGACCAGGAGACGATTTTTTCGAAACAGATCTCGGCTTCCCGGATCTCCCCTCTCAACCGGCGCACTTCCCCCAGGAGAAACGTATAGACCGGCCAGAGAGGGGACTCCTCTCCAACGTTTCCGCCGATAGCCTCAAGTCGATTCATGTCGGCTGATTTTGCCCTGGAAGCGTCTTCCGTGTAGACAAGCATCTCCGTGAGATCGATCGGGAGCGTCTCCTCCTTCGCCCGACAACCCGCGAAGGCCAGGCAGAGGATCACCAGGCCCAGGAGGCAAAGCGCCCACCTTCGGTTTGCGTTGGATTCCTGGTGTGGATGAAAGACCTGCAAGGAGGAAGGAACAAAACGCAACGCTTTCAGGGAGACCCCGATCTCTTTGAACAGGAAGATCCCCATTGAAACTCGACGTTTTTGTTGAACACACAGAAAGGTCATTGCCGTCTCCCGTCCATTTAACAATACACCCCGAGCATGCTTCCAGAGTTGATTTTCAATGGTTTCTATTATGTTATCTCCCTTTCATTATTGCAATTGATTTTCTGGGAACCAATTCACGGTGACATTCCGGCCAGGTTCAAATCCCGCCCGTGTTTTCCGAGACGATCCCTGAAATCAAGTGCCGGAGGCCGAAGCACAGGCTTTCTTTGCTGCAGGGTTGGTTACAGGCCTGTACGATCAGGGCTTGTATTGCGGCGGGAAACAGCGGCGGGAATATGGCCGTCGGCACGATGCGCGGACAGAGATGTGCCGGGGAGAAAACCGGGGATACCGACCTCACAACGGGAACCGGCCACAAAAAGCAGGGGGCTGCCCGATGATTTACCGGGCAACCCCCTGCTCAGTTTGATCAGTTTGGAAAAAACAAAGCCTACTTGGGGATTTCACTCAGGGGAATGCCGATCGCATCGGCGACCCCTTTTCCGTAATCCGGATCGGCCTTCATGCAGTTGCCGATGTGGCGGAGCTGGACCTCCCTTGTCGCTTCAGCGATGGCGCGGGCGGTGTTTCCGAAGAGGGCCTCCTTCTGCTCCGCACTCATGAGGCGGAAGAGCTTACCGGGCTGTGTGAAGTAATCATCGTCGTCCTCGCGGAAGTTCCAGTTCTTGGCATCGCCATAGAGCTTGAGCGGCGGTTCGGCGAAGTCCAGCTGCTCCTGCCACTCGCCGTAGCTGTTGGGCTCGTAGCCGATCGTTGATCCGTAGTTGCCGTCCACCCGCATCTGGCCGTCGCGGTGATAACTATGGAAGGGACAGCGGGGGGCGTTGACGGGGATCGAGAGATGGTTCACGCCGAGCCGGTAGCGCTGGGTGTCGCCATAGGAAAACAGGCGGCCCTGGAGCATCTTGTCGGGTGAAAAACCAATGCCGGGAACAACGTGGGCCGGGTTGAAGGCCGCTTGTTCGACCTCTGCGTAGTAGTTTTCCGGGTTCTTGTTCAGTTCCATGACCCCCACTTCGATGAGGGGATAATCGCCGTGATACCAGACCTTGGTCAGGTCAAAGGGATTGTAGGGATGATTCAGGGCCTGCTCCTCCGTCATGATCTGGACGTACATGGTCCAGCGCGGAAAATCACCGTTCTCGATGCTGTAATAGAGATCCCGCTGATTGCTTTCCCGGCACTTGGCGATCACAGCCTCCGCCTCCGCATCGGTGAGGTTTTTGATCCCCTGCTGGGTTCTGAGGTGGAACTTGACCCAGTAGCGCTCGTTTTTAGGGCTGATGAAGCTGAAGGTGTGGCTGCCGAAGCCGTGCATGTGGCGAAAGCTTGCCGGAATACCGCGGTCGCTCATCACCACGGTCACCTGATGGAGGGCCTCGGGCAGGGACGACCAGAAGTCCCACATGCTGTTGGCGTTGCGCAGATTGGTGCGCGGGTCGCGATGGACGACATGGTTGAGGTCCGGGAATTTGAGAGGGTCGCGGAGGAAGAAAACGGGCGTGTTGTTGCCCACCAGGTCCCAGTTGCCTTCCTCGGTGTAGAATTTAAGCGCAAAACCGCGAATGTCCCGCTCGGCGTCGGCAGCGCCTCGCTCTCCAGCCACCGTGGAAAAGCGTGCAAACATCTCCGTTTTTTTGCCGATCTCGGAAAATATTTTTGCCTTCGTGTACTTGGTGATGTCATGGGTGACGGTGAAGGTTCCGTAGGCGCCGGAGCCCTTGGCGTGCATCCGCCGTTCGGGAATCACCTCCCGATCGAAATGCGCCATTTTTTCCAGGTACCAGACGTCCTGCAGAAGCTGTGGCCCTCGCGGCCCGGCGGTCACAATGTTGTTGTTGTCGACAACGGGGGCGCCGGCCCGGGTCGTTAATTTCTTCTTTTCAGCCATTGCTTTTTCCTCCCTTGAAATGGTTTTGTTCCGGAAGAAAACCGGAAAAGGTTGGTTGTCACGTCCACAATGTCCGTCATTATAGTTTGATAGGAATCTATCCTAATTAAAAGAAAAAGGCAATCGTTTTTATTTTAAATTTTTTCAGGAAGTTCGTTGAGACACTGACCGCAAATGCCGTAGATGACGATGTTTTTGGAATCGATATTTCCCCAGTCGCTGACATCAGGGGGCAGGGAGACGTCATCCAGATGAGGCCATGAAAAGTCGGAGATTTTTCCGCACCGGCGGCAGATGAGATGGTGGTGGCGAGCAAAAGTTGCCTCGAATCGGGACAGGCTTTCCGCCGTCTCGACCCTGCTGATCAAGCCGTGATGTGCGAAGGTGGCGAGGGTCCGATAGACCGTGTCCAGGGAAAGATTGGGCAGATTCCGTCGCAGGCGCCGGTGCAGCGCCTCCGCCGTGGGATGGTCGGTGGACCGCACGAGTTCCTGATAGATTTCCAGCCGCTGGCGGGTTACCTTGAGTCCGGCCTTCCGGCAGATTGCCTCAAAATCAACACTTTTTTCCTGTAAGGCTTCCATACTTACCCCGCAGACCCCATCATACCGGGCATTGGACCGTAAAAACGACATTCGGAAGAGAAACGCTGGAGATAGGAGATCGTAACAACTCAATAAAACTAAAGTATGCAGGCAAAAGTGTCAAGAAATAAAGTGAGCATCTCTCCGTGAGTTCGAGCCGGCAGGACCCGACCTCGATCTTTGATTTGACATCGAACCTTTCTTGTAATACGTCTCCTCCCGGGAGTCCGTCATTTAAAATAAGGAAACAACCAGTTGTTTATACCATGAAATCCGATTTTCTCTTTTATCCCCTCTTTCAGGAAGAGATCAACCGCCTCGTCCAGCATCCCGGGAGGAAAGAGGCCAGATACCTTGTGCGCATCGAGAAGGAGGTGGCTTTGCCCGATCCGGTCCTCGATCTTGTCCTCTCCTGCCCGGTGCCGGAAAAATTCTACTACAGCGCCAAGGACGCCCCCTTTGAACTCGGGGGATTGGGAAGCGCCCTGGTGATCGAGGCCGCATCGGGCGGCGAAGTGCTGGATGGGTTCCGCCGCTTGTGGAACCGGGATGAAACCATTCCCGTCTTCGGCGGCTTTGCCTTTGATGTCGAGGAAGAGCCCGCTCCCGAATGGCGATCCTTCGGACGCTACCGGTTCACGCTGCCGCTCGTTGAGATTTTCAGATCCCCCGGGGGCGCAAGGATCCGCGTCAATCATATCAATAATAAAAGGCTGCCCCGGGAGCATGTCCTCCGGGAACTGACGGACGGTCTGCAATCCCTGGACGCCCTGCCCCGCCTTTCCCCGGCAGCAGGCCAGCCGGTCCCTGCGGAGAGGACGCTGATCCCTGAAAAGCCTCAATGGAACAGGATGATCAAAAAGGCGCTCCGGACCATCGTCGAGGGGGATTTGAAAAAGATCGTCCTGGCCCGGAAGAAGGTTTTCACGCGGAAGGATCGCTGGGATCCTGTTCAGATTGCCGCGGTCCTGGCGGGAATTTCAGAGATGTCTTCGCTCTTTTTCTACCAGATCGAGGACGGCGTTGCGTTCCTGGGCCGTTCCCCGGAGCGGCTCTTCCGCATGCAGAACGGGATCCTCCTGGCGGATGCCATCGCCGGAACGCGGACCCGGGGGAAAAATCCATTCGATGATCAACGCCTCGAGGCGGAATTGCTGAACACCCCGAAGGAGCTGGAAGAGCATCGTTTTGTCGCCGGCTTCATCGAGACCAGGATGCATCAGCTCTGCGCGGATGTGCAGGTAGAATCCAGGGAAGAGATCCTGAAGCTGAAAAATGTTCAGCACATCATCACCCGGTATTCCGGCCGGTCGCAGCAGAATTTCTCCCCTTTGGCCATTGCCGAAGCCTTTCACCCCACCCCCGCCGTGGGCGGTTTTCCCCAGGAGGAAATCCGTTCGTGCCTTCGCCGTTATGAACCCTTCCAGCGGGGATGGTACGCGGCCCCCATCGGCTGGATGAACCGGAAAAACGCCGATTTCTCCGTCGGGATCCGCTCGGCCCTGGTCAACGGGAAGTCGTTGCATATTTTCGCCGGAGCCGGTATCGTCTTGCAGTCAAACGCCCATGCCGAATGGAAGGAAACGGAAAAGAAGATGGACAACTTTGCCGCCATCCTGGGAGAAATCTGATGCCTCCCCTGCCGCTGTCCGATAATCTCAATCTGCTGTGGTCGTCGCTGATCGTCGCCGAACTGATCAAGAACGGGCTGGACACGTTTTTTATTTCTCCCGGCAACCGCAATGCCCCCTTGATCTCCGCCCTGGCCCATGAGGACCGGGCCAGGAAGAAGGTCTGCGTGGACGAGAGGGCGGCCGGATACCGTGCCCTCGGTCATGCGAAGGCCACAGGCCGTCCCGGCGTATTGGTCTGCACCTCCGGAACGGCGCCGGCCAACTATTACCCGGCGGCCATTGAAGGTTTCCGGGACGAGGTCCCGATGATGATCCTCAGCGCGGACCGCCCCCCGGAGCTCGTGGGAAGCGACGCCAACCAGACGATTGTCCAGCCGGATCTTTACGGGTCCTATTGCCGGGACTCCCTTTTCCTGCCCTGCCCCTGTGCTGATTATCCCCTGGAGGCCCTGCTGGCCAAGATCGATTACCTCGTTACCGCGGCAACCGGTCCGGTCCACGTCAACTGCGCCTTCCGGGACCCCCTGGTGCCGGGCCTTCCCGACCCTCAGCCGATTCCCAAAGGGCTGCTGGAGATGGCAGAGCGTCTGTACAGCCGAAGCAGGCCCTACACAAGCTACCCCGCCCCGGAGATGATGATCCGCGACATGGACGGCATCGCGGCTAAAATCGCCGCCACCTCCAGGGGGCTGGTGGTCATCGGCCGCCTCGATGGGCCTGAGGATATCGAAGCCCTCGAATGGCTGGTCATGACCCTCGGCTGGCCGGTGTTCTGCGACGTCTCTTCGTCCATGAAGGGGATTCTTCCGGCGACCCGGCAGCTCTTCAGCCTGGATCACCCCGAAGCCATCCGGTTGATCGCGGAATACTCCCCCGAAACGATCCTGCAGTTCGGTTCCGGTCTCGTATCCAAGCATTACTACGCCACCCTTCTGCCTCAAAGCGAGGCGGAGGTGATCCAGATCTGCCCTCGGAAGGGGCTGCGCGATCCCGCCCATCGGGTGAACAGCCGCATCCTGGTTTCCGCCCATGCCTTTGTAGACGCCTTGAATCTTCAGAACGATCTGTCCCTGGACAGGGTGGCGCGACTGCGTCTTCTCGGTCCCATGGAAACCCTCTACCAGCTCATGGAAACCCTCTTTGCCCGGAAGGTCTTGAGCTTTCCCGGAATCGCGGTCGACATCCTTGCCGGGATTCCCGACGGGGAGGGCCTGTTCCTGGGAAATTCCCTGGTCATCCGGGCCTTCGATGCCGTCCGTTCCCCCTTTCCACGGAGGATTTCCGTTATCTCCAACCGCGGGGTGAGCGGGATCGAGGGAAATATCGCCACGAGCGTCGGCTTTGCCGAAGCCTCACAGCGGCGGGTGACAGCGGTGATCGGCGACATCTCCTTTCTTCATGATCTGAATTCCCTCCTGCTTCTCGCCGGGAGCACGACACCCGTCATCCTCGTCGTAATCAACAACGGGGGGGGAAGGATTTTCGAGAGGCTCCCCATCCGCAATTTTCCCGAGATTATCGATCCTTACATGACAACCCCCCATGGCATGACCTTCGAGCGGATGGCAGCTCAGTTCGATCTGCCCTATTTCAAGGCGGGGACACCGGGGGAACTGGCTCATCATTACGGCCAGGCCCTGAAGCTGGAGCGTTCCGCCATCCTCGAAGTGATCCTGTCCCCGGAGGAAGATCTGAGAACGTTTGCGGACATGCAGCAGATCCGCCTGCCATAACCCCATTTCAGAAAGGAAAGAGAAACCCATGATTTCAGAAATTTTTGACCCGGAACTCTGGCTTGAAGTTCCCGGCTTCGAATTTACGGACATCACCTACCATCGCGCCAAGGAACAGGGAACCGTGCGCGTCGCCTTCAACCGGCCGGAAATCCGCAATGCCTTTCGGCCCAGGACGGTCGACGAACTCTACCTGGCTCTGGACCATGCCCGCATGACCCCCGACGTCGGCGTGGTGCTCCTCACGGGAAATGGCCCTTCTCCCAAGGATGGCGTCTGGGCCTTCTGTTCCGGGGGCGATCAGCAGATCCGGGGCAGGGACGGCTATAAATATGCAGGCCAGGAAGGGGCGGTCGATTTCAGCCGCCTGGGACGGCTTCATATCCTTGAAGTTCAACGCCTGATCCGGTTCATGCCCAAGATTGTCGTGGCCGTTGTCCCCGGCTGGGCCGTCGGCGGCGGTCACAGCCTCCACGCCGTGTGCGATCTCACGCTTGCCTCGAAAGAGCATGCCATCTTCCGGCAGACCGATCCCGATGTCGCCAGCTTCGACAGCGGTTACGGCTCCGCTTACCTGGCAAAGCATATCGGCCAGAAGCGCGCCAGGGAGATTTTTTTCCTGGGGTTCAACTATACCGCCCAGGATGCCTTCGAGATGGGCATGGTGAACAAGGTCGTTCCTCACGTGGATCTGGAGAACGTCGCCCTTGAATGGGCGGGAATCATGAACTCCAAATCGCCGACGGCCATGCGGATGCTGAAGTACGGTTTCAACCTGCTGGACGACGGCATGGTGGGACAGCAGATCTTCGCCGGGGAGGCTACACGGCTGGCATACGGCACACCGGAAGCCGAAGAAGGGCGCAATGCCTTTCTGGAGAAGCGCCCCCAGGACTTCAAGAAATTCCCCTGGCACTTCTGAAATCCAGAGAACCAGGGCGGATCGGGCACGTTATGCGTCCAGCCGACGCATAACGCCCGGGATGCCGAAACGGATCGGCCGGAAAGGGGATGCGCTCCGCACTCCCGGCCGCAACGGAAGAGAGAGCGCCTTGCGTGCCCCGATGCCGGAGAATGCTTCTTACACCCGGACTATCTGAAACAGCTTTTCCTGAGGCGCGTAAATGTATTCCTGTATCTTCTCATGCATCACTCTGTGGACCTGTGGCGCAAAACCGGGCTCTTTGCGCACCCGCTTGTACAGGGGGCTGAAGGTGTCGTGGGGGTTGACGTTGGGCTTCAGGATAACCTGATTTCCCGTTTGCTTGTCCATGAAAACCATCTGGTTTTTCTCCACGGGAATCAACACCAGGTCTCCCCTGGTGGGCAAGGCGCTCAGATCCGTCCTGGCGCCGGTAATGTAGGCCAGGGCATCAGCCTGGCAGCAATGTATCGAGGTCTGCACCTTGATGGACTGGCGCAGAGGAAGCCTGTCGGGATATAAAATTTTGAAGGCCTCCTGAGCCGCCCGGAAGGCAAAGGCGCTCCCCCCGCAGTATCCATGAACCTTCATCACGTCGGCAAGCTTAATTTCAACCACATCGCTTGTGGCCACCCCGACGAGGACGGAATCAGGACTTCTCATCAGGATCGAAACATCGGGAATTTTCACAAAAGGAAGTTCCTGTTCGTTTCCCGGCAGGCCTGCCGCCGGAGGGGCACCGGAACGTTCGTTCCCGGCAAAGACACGCTCCGAAGAGGTGAACGCGATCACTGCCGTGCCTAACATGGTTGCACTCTTCAGAAAATCTCTCCGATCCAGATCCGTTGCCCGATGCGGATCGGACGCCGCCTCACCAACGCTTGCCTGCCCCTTTTCCAAACGTCTCATTTTTCAAAGCCCTCCTTAGATATGTTCTTCAAGCCGCACGGTATCGACTCACCCCAAAGCATCTCGCCACCATTCCATGCAGCCTCCCGTGACGGCACACCGGCGGATCGATTATACCATGCGAATCCTCTGTGGCCATTTCTTTTTGACCTCTTGCGGGCGTTGCAATCCGGATGTTCCTGAGTCCACCCGGATGTCCACCCCGGGGCCCGCTGAACCTTCCTCTGCAACCGACCCCCGGCAAAGAAAAAGCCGCCGGAACATGTCGTGACAACTCTTCTCTCGTCAATGCACCCTGGCGATATCAGCGCCGATTGACACGGCATCTTTTTGCACCTATAATCTTTTTGTTGCGGACTTGCAGGATCAAGCCCCAGGGTTCAGGAAGCGTATTCAAACCCACAACCGTTTTTATGTTTCCCCGATATGAGGAGGTTTCCCATGAAATCAGGAAAATGGATGGCGTCAATGCTCTTTGCGGTCATTGCCGTCTTCGCATCGGTGCTGCTCTGGGCTTCAGCAAATGGGCCCTATCTTGCCGATGCCCACAAGGACAAGGGATTGAATTGCACCGCCTGTCATGGCGACACCATGGAGGTTGATGACAACGAAACACTTGTCAACTCCGCCTGCGTCAAGTGCCACGGGTCGCTCGCCAAGGTGGCTGAAAAGTCGGAAGAAGCGGTCAACGCGCACAAATCGCATCTCGGCAACATGAACTGCACGGTCTGCCATGCCGGGCATGCCGATTCCATGTCGTACTGTCTCGGCTGCCATCATTTCGACATGAACATACCCTTCGGCAAAGTCGCCGCCCGTGTGCCTTCGACCACTCTGCCCGTTGTGAAAGAGATCCCGGCGAACCTTCGAACGGACAAGACGGATATCGTGATCATCGGGGCAGGGGCAACGGGCTTTGCCGCGGCCATCACCGCCCACGACAGAGGGGCGAAAGTCATTCTCCTGGAAAAAATGCCCATTACCGGCGGGAACAGCCAGCTTGCCGCGGGCGGAATGAACGCCTCGGAAACAAGGATTCAGAAGGAGAAAGGCATCAAGGATTCCGTGGATCTCATGTACGAAGACACGATGAAAGGCGGAAAGAACACCAGTGATCCCGGTCTGGTCAAAATTCTGGCAAAGGATTCCGCCGCCGCCGTTGATTGGCTCACCTCTCTCGGAGCCGATCTGAGCGATGTGGGGCGATTGGGCGGGGCAAGCGCCGCCAGGGCCCACAGGCCCAGCGGGGGAGCCGCCGTCGGCGCGAACATCACCCAGGCCCTGAAGAAAAATGCGGAAGACCGCAAGATCGATATCCGGGTCAACAGCCGGGCGATCAAGATTCTGGAGGACGGCAAGGGACGCGTGACCGGCGTGCTGGTGGAAGGCAAGCACAGCAAACTCTACAAGATTTCGGCCAAGGCGGTCATCATTGCCGCCGGGGGATTTTCCGCCAATCCCGAACGAGTGGCCTATTACCAGCCGACGTTCAAAGGGATGACCACCTCCAATCAACCGGGCGCGACGGGCGACGGGATACAACTCGGTGATGCGGCAGGTGGGGATCTGGTCGATATGAAGCAGATACAGATACATCCCACGGTTGCCGCAGGCAGCCGCATCCTGATTACTGAAGCGGTGCGCGGCAACGGTGCCATTCTCGTGAACCGCGACGGCAGGCGGTTTGTAAACGAAATGACGACCCGCGATGCCGCCTCCGCCGCCATTCTCGCCCAGACCGGCAAGTCGGCGTTCCTCGTCTTTGACGAAGGGATCCGAAAAAGCCTCAGGCAGATCGAAGGCTACTTTCATCTGAATCTGGTCACCGCCGGGACGACCATAGCCGACCTGGCAGCAAAGATCAAAGTGCCTGCAGCAGAACTTGAGGCGACCCTCAGCGCCTACAATAAGGCCGTTGACGAAAAGAGCGATGCCGCGTTCAAGAGGCCTGACATGCCCCGGTCGATCAAAACTCCGCGATTCTATGCCATTGAAATCATGCCCGGTGTGCATTACACCATGGGCGGCCTGAAGGTGGACGCAAACGCCCAGGTGATGGCTAAGGACGGCAAGCCCATTCCCGGACTGTTTGCCGCCGGCGAGGGGACAGGCGGTGTTCATGGCGCAAACCGCCTGGGCGGAAATTCCATCACGCAGACCATCGTTTTTGGAAGAATCGTCGGTGAAAGCGCCGCAAAATTTGCAAAACAGTGATGACGGACAAATCGATCTCATCTTTTCGGGGGACATAACATGTATTTCCGGATGGCTCATACGTGTTATGCCCCCAAAACTCTTTCATAATCAGGAATGATCACGAGACAGCCCCGGGGATCCGGTGCCGCTCCGGATCAAAAAGCTTTTTCTCAGGGATTTCACCACTGGAATCCATCATGTTCATCTGGCGGCATCGCCGGAAAGAAGGCAGAGGCAATGAGAAGAAACGTCATTTGGCCGTATGCGCTGTGGATGGTGCTCTTCGCGGCTGCGGTTTCCGGATGCGCCCCGGTTTTCTGGAGGGGGGAAAAGCCACGCATCGATATCGTCAGTATTGCTCCCAAGGAGATGCGCCTTATGGAGCAGACGTTTTTGATGGAGCTTCGGATTCTCAATACCACGGAGAGGGACTTGAACATCACCGGGGTTGTTTTCGATCTGGAGATCAACGGCCAGCCCTTTGCCAAGGGGGTTTCAAATCAGAGCCTTACCGTGGAGCGCCTGAGCACGAAGACCGTCAAAATCGAGGCTTATACCGGGCTCACCAGCATCCTGCGGCAGCTTTCGGAGCTGGGGAAAGGGGGATTCGATTCGGGATTGAAGTACCGGCTGAAAGGATCCCTTTATTCGGGGGCGCCTTTTTTCCGCATCCCCTTCAACGAAACGGGCGAATTCAAGTAGAAGAAGAGGGGCTTTTCCTGCAGGTCCATGCCCCGGTTGAACCGGGGGAGCACCCTTAATTAGGATGGGGTTCATCGATTACCCCGACGTATCATGACCGCCCTGTGCCTGCTCCCTCTGGTATTCCGCGATGGCTTCCTCTACGACTTTGTCCCAGTCCCGTTCATATTCGTCCTCGATGCAGTCGTATCCCAGGTCGAGCCACGTCCCGTCTTCCATCTCGGCATAGACATGGAAGATCTTCGGGTTCTGAATCAGGCCGATGACCGTTTCGCCGGGCTGAATCGTCCTTGCATCCGATTCCAGATTCGCGTCAACCTCCAATGGAATGACATCGACGCTCCGCTGGTCATAGCCTTCTTCCGTTTCCACGACGAGGAGTCCATGGACTTTGATTCTCTTGAACTTGTAATTCATCTGCCCACCCTCCGGCATGCCTCTTCCCTGCCACTTCTTTCCATCGCGTCAAATCGCCCGTCATCCCGGCCGTTGCCCCTTGTCTCCCCCCGGCGTGACCTGCTCATCATCATACTCAAGTTCCCATGGCTGTTCAACATAAAGGTTGCCCAGAACTTCGCGGCCGAAGGGCACAAGCCCCTCCCCCTCGGCCGCCTTTTATCATTGACACGCTGCGGTCTTTTTCCCTATGCTCACCTTCTGTTAAGACGAAGGCTTCCATCCATCCCTGCGCGGGGACACCTTGGACGTTTCTTCGTCTACCATGCTTTCCTCCCACAGAGGGGGATTTCGGGGCACATTCACGATGAGGATCATCGGCACAGAAGTCTATCGCTTTTCTCTTCCCTTCGCCAGGCCGGTGACGGTCGGCCGGAAGGTCCTGCATGACAGGGACGGGCTCCTGATCGCCCTTAGAGCCGGGAACAACCATTGCGGCTATGGGGAGATCGCCCCCCTGGCCGGCTTTGATACGGTGACGCTGGAACGATGTCTCCAGGATATCCCGTCGGTAGGGAAGACCATGAAAAGCCTTTGCGTCACCTGCGGACCGCTCCTGCTGACGGAGCCTCTTCTGGGCATGGCCGACGCCCCGGTGTCCTCCTGGACGGAACACACCCTCTTCGGTGTGGAAAGCGCCCTGCTGGGCCTTTATCTCCAGGCCGGTGGCGGGAAGAGCCGGAACAACCTTCCCCCCTTTGCGGATGGAACCTGGAGGATCCCCGTCAACGCCCTTTTCATCCCGGAGCCCGCCGAAGAGGGCCTGGAGCGGCAGATCCGGGACCTGAAGAACAGCGGTGCAACGACAATCAAGATCAAGATAGGCAGGCTCCCGGAAAATGGGGAAATCCGGCAGATCCGCATCCTGGCCGAAGAGATGGGAACGGGGGTCTCCCTGCGCCTTGACGGCAACCGGAACCTGACGGCGGCGGCATACCGGCGCTATTTTGAGGCTCTCTGCGATCTTCCCGTGGAGTACGTCGAAGAGCCCCTTGCGGAAGCGGAGCTGGAAAAGGCAGGCGATCTCCCATGGCCTCTGGCCCTGGATGAATCGCTGGCAGGCCTTCTCGATCCGGAAGAACCCCGTCCATCGGAACTGGACCCGGCGGTGAGGGCGGTCATCCTCAAGCCCGGACTCCTCAGGGGTCTGCATGCCATGGCTCGGGCCGTCGAGGATGCGGAGCGCAGCGGCATCCGGACGATCCTCAGCTCCGCCTTCAATTCCGGCCTCACCCTCTCCGTCCTTGGCGTCTTTTCCCGCCTGGCCGGCATTCCGCCGGAGACAGCCCATGGTCTGGATACATTGCGCTACCTTGCCGCCGATATTCTGACGCCGTCCCCCGGACTGAGCGGAGGGAAGCTGGAAATTCCCGCCGGGCTCCTCCTCGGAAGGGCGTTGCTCAACCCGTCCTGCCTCGGGGAAAAAGTCTTATGAAGCCCGTCTTCCTGCAGAACGAATCCATCGACCTGGCGCGGCTGTTCGAGGAGTTCCGGCCGAATCCGGCCCTGCTGACGCCGGAGGGCGTCCGGACCTTTGGTGACATCAGCAAGAGCCTTGGAGACGTGATCGCCACCCTCCGGAAGGCCGGGGTGCGCCGGGGCCATCTGGCGGCACTCCACGGGGAAAACAGCGAGCTGCACCTGCTCCTGATGCTCGCGGCCTGGGTTGAGGGATTTCTCTATCTTCCCCTGGATTTCAAAGCACCGCTGGAAAGTCTTCTGAAGGCCGCCCCGCTTGATTTTCTCATTACAGCCGGGGATGTGCCGCCTTCCGCCGACGTGCCCATTCTTCACCCCGGCATACTGCTTCAGAGCCCGCCCTCCGATGCGGATCTCTGGAGGGAAGGCCGTCCATGGCCGGCGATCCCGTTCCGGCAGGAGGCCAGCGTCATCTTCACATCGGGATCGACGGGAAAACCCCGTGGAATTATTCATACCGTGGGCAATTACATTTACAGCGCCCTGGGAACGGACATCTTCATCGGGATGGAGCCGGAGGACCGCTGGCTTATCAGCCTGCCCCTTTTCCATGTCGGCGGCATCCTGATCTGGATCCGCACTCTCCTGGCAGGAAGCGCCTGCATCCTGCCGGAATCGATGAAAGGAATCGATGCCGCGATCCGGATCCACCGCCCCTCCGTCCTGTCCCTGGTGCCGACTCAGCTCATCCGCTGCCTGTCCTCAGAAGACACCGTCGCCGCCCTTCAAAAGGCCAAGGCCATCCAGCTGGGCGGCGCGCCGATTCCGGCATGGCTGATTGAAAAGGCTCTGGATCTGGGCATTCCCGTGATGCCGACCTACGGGTCCACGGAATCATGCACCCAGGCCACAGGTGTGGCGAAAGGTTCGGACAGGAGCTCCTATTTCACCGCCGGGAAGCCGCTTCCCTATCGGGAAATCCGGATTGCGAAGGACGGGACCATCCTGCTGGGGGGAAAGACGCTTTTCCGAAGATATCTCGACGATCCCCCGACACCACCCGCCGAAGGAGAAGGAATCTTTCGGACGGCAGACCTCGGCTATCTGGACCCCGCAGGCAATCTGGTGGTGCTGGGGCGGAAGGATGGGATTTTCATCTCCGGAGGCGAGAACATCTCCCCATTTGAGATTGAAAATGCCCTGCTGGCGCTGGATTCCATCTCAACGGCCATCGCCGTGCCGGTCCCCGATCGGGAGTTCGGGCTGGTCCCCTGGGCTTTCGTCGAATGTTCAGGTTTGTTCGATGCAGGCTGGCTTCTTGCCGCCCTGAAGAAGCGGCTGCCCGGCTACAAGGTTCCGAAGCGGATCCTCCGGCTGGAACCGCAAAACAGGGAGGGAAAAATGAAATACAGCCGGGAAGCCCTGGCGAAGCTGGCCGAAGAAATGGCCGGCCCGGGGCCGGCAGGCGGCCGATGAAGGCGTTGTCTCTGCATTACGGAGAATTCGGCCACCGGAATCTCCGCACCGTTGTCTTTCTGCACGGATTCATGGGAAGCCGCCACTCGCTGCAAGCCATCGCACAGCCTCTTGCCGGGATCTGCCGCTGCCTGACCTTCGATCTTCCCGGGCATGGGAATTCCCTCTTTGGCAGAAGCGACTCCCTCAGGGCCCTGCAGACGATGGAAGACGCCGCCCATCTGGTCCTGCAGAATCTGGATGCCCTGGGGGTGAGCCGCTTCAGCCTCTACGGATATTCCATGGGAGGGCGGCTTGCTCAGAATGTCGCCCTTCTGGCTCCGGATCGGATCGAGCGGATCGTCCTTGAATCGGCCTCTTTCGGCATTGCCGATCCGGAAGAGAGACGACGGCGATACCTCCAGGATCAGGACCTGCTGGCCGATGTGCGGACGGAGAAGGATCTTGCGGCATTTCTGGAAGGGTGGTATCGTCTGCCCCTGTTTCGCACCCTTGCGGGTACATCCGCCCTGCAGGAGATTCTACGGACGAGGCGGGACAACAACGTCGCGGAACTCCGCCAATCCCTGAAGATTCTCAGCGTCGGGAGCCACCCCTTCTTTGCGGAGCGATTGGCGGGGTTGCGCTTTCCCCTGTTCTATTTCTGCGGGGAGAGGGATGAAGCCTATTGCGGAACAGCCAGAACGATCAAGGAGAAGATCCCCGGGATGAACGTGACGGTCTTTCATAACGCTTCTCACAACATCCACGCCCAGTTCCCGGAAAAGATCCTCCGGGCCCTGGAGCGGATTCTCAAGGCGGAGCAGACCGCCGTCCCCCGGGGCGCAGACAAAGGAGCTGAAAGGTGAATCGAGAAACATTAAAGGCGTGGGTTCAGGCAAGCCGACCGCCGTTCTTCGTCGCCACCCTCATTCCGCTGACCGCCGGGGCAGTCCTGGCGCATCGCCAGGACTCGTTCGAAGTGCTCCCTTTTGCCCTGGTCCTCGTGGCATCTTTTCTGGTGCACTTTGCAACGAATATTTCCAATGATTATTTCGATCACATGCAGGGAACCGATGCCGGGGAATCCATCGGCGGCTCCCGCGTTCTCCAGGAGGGCAAGATCACGTTAACGGAGCTGGGGAAAGCCATCATCCTTCTTTATACCGTCGCTGCGCTCATCGGTTTCTATCTCGTCTGGACCCTGAAACTGTGGGCAATTCTTCCCCTGATGGCCCTGGCCTTTTTCAGCAGCCTCTTTTACGTGGCGCCCCCCGTCAGGTACGGCTACCACGGTCTTGGCGAACTGTTCGTCGCCATCAACATGGGTCCGGTCATGGTCATGGGTTCCAACTGGGTCCTCCTGGGTCGCGTTGACTGGTCCGCCCTGCCCGTTTCACTTCCCATCGGACTGATGGTGGCTCTGATCCTGTATTACCAGAGCCTGCCCGACATGGAAACGGACGAGGCCGCGGGCAAGCGCACCCTGGCGGTCCGCCTCGGGAAAAGAGGCGCCCGGACCATCCTGGCCGTCTTCTGGACGTCGATCTATGCCAGCGTCGCCGCCCTGACCCTGGCCGGCTACTTTTCCCCGATCGCCTGGTGTACGCTCTTGACGTTGCCCCTTCTGATCAAGGTCTGGAGACTTGTCGTCTCGATCCGCAATTGGGTGGAATTGGATTTTCATGGAAAATATATCCGCATCTTTTATTTCATCAACGGTCTGATCCTCATTGCCGCCCTGTTTTAGGACCGGTCTCGCCCGCCCCAACGGCGAGGCGGACCCCCCGGAAGAGATGTCCGAGGGACGGCAACGGCGGGGCCGATGCCGTGGTCTAAAATGATTGCGTTAAGGATGCAAATCAGATAGTCTTTAGCGGAATGGATTGTGGAACCCGCTCCTCAATAAACAGCCGTACGAGCGATACTGCCCTCAGCGGTTTCGCAAAACCCTTTATGGTGTTCTATGGACAGCAAAATACTCCAGGAAGTTTCCTGCATCCGGGCTGACGGAGAGGTCGTCGCCACCAGCGAGAGAATCATCCGGGAGACGGCGCTGACCGTGCTTGTGGATGGACGGCACTTCGCCACCGCCATGATTCTGGGCGCCCTTGAAAAGGAGTTTGTCATCGGCCACCTGTACATCCAGGGGCGAATTCGACATGCAGGAGACATTTCCTCGATCGAGATCGAAGATCAAACCGTCCGCGTTAAACTCAGGCCCGGCCTAGAACAGCGCGCCCTCCCCGCCGCGCTCACCTCGGGACTGAAGGTGCAGCACGAGGATGTCCGCCGCTGCGTCCAGGCCATCCTGACCTCGCCGATTTTCGAGGAGACAGGGGCCGTCCATTGTGCGGGGCTGTTCCGTGAGGGCAGGGAATCGGTCTGCATTGCTGAAGATCTGGGCCGCCACAACGCCCTGGACAAGGTCATTGGAGCCGGCCTGCTGAAGGATGTCGATTTCGCTGACGTCGTGGCCACTTCCACGGGCCGCCAACCGGCGGAAATGATCCTGAAGTGCCTGAGCGCAGGCATTCCCATCATCGCAACCAAGGGCGTCCCCACGTCCCTGGGCGTGGAATTGGCGGAAAAGGCGGGGATCACCCTGGTGGGCATGGTAAAACGGAATTCCATGGTCGTGTACTCTCATTCCTGGAGGATCCTGTGACAATGACGGCGCCGGGATTGAAGCGGTTTAACGTCCAGAGGCTGGAGGAAGGGTCCTTTGTGCCTGCCGAGGCTCTTCTCATCATTGAAAAAGAGCTTCCGATCATCGTCAACGGCGAACTTCTCGCAACAGCGTCGGTGACGCCCCTGATGGAAAGGGAATTCGTCGCCGGGTACCTCTTCGGACAGAGCTTTATCGAGAGTGCCGTGGAAATCGTGTCGCTGGAAATTAAGGAAAAAGGGGCCTACGCGGTTCTGGCTGATGCGGATGCGCTCAAGGGCAGGAAAGAAAAAACCACCTACCGCATCGTCTCCGGCGGCGGCCGAACAGCCTATTTTGAGACATCCGTCCTTCCCTGCCTCACGTCGGATGTTAAAATCGACAGGCAGCACATCTTCCAGGCCATGACCCTCCTGTTTGAAAAGGCCGCGCTTTATGAGCAAACGGGAGGCGCTCATTCCGCCGCCCTTTTCGACACCCGGGGCAATCTCCTGTGCCTCATGGAGGACATCGGCA
Source organism: Syntrophus sp. (in: bacteria) (assembly GCF_040768185.1). Taxonomy (NCBI): domain Bacteria; kingdom Pseudomonadati; phylum Thermodesulfobacteriota; class Syntrophia; order Syntrophales; family Syntrophaceae; genus Syntrophus; species Syntrophus sp. (in: bacteria). The sequence continues at coordinate 148,310 of NZ_JAXGNC010000004.1, forward strand.
GGCACAACACACTGGACAAGATCATCGGCTATGCACTCCTGAACGGGATCGACTGCACCCGCACCTTCATGGTTTCCACCGGGCGCATGGCCTCCGAAATGGTCATCAAAATCGCCCGCGCCGGCATCCCACTGGTCGCCACCAAGACCGCTGTCACAGACAGGGGGCGGGAGATCGGCGAGCAGTGCGGAATGACCGTCATCGGCTCCGCCCGGGCCGCAGGTTCCAGAATGATCAAGGACATGGGGGACAGCAACATTGCCGAGAAAGCGGAAATGAAGATTTATACCGGCGCAGAAAGGGTGCTTTAACAAATCAGACGAAAGGAGAAGGATAATGGCAAAGAAATTTCTGGTGGCACTGGACAAGTCAAACAGTTCCCTGAAAGCGATCGATTTCGTGGCGGGCACCATCAATCCCTCGGCCCAGATCACCCTGATGAGCGTTGTGGCGGATCCGGCGGCAGCCTGTGAACTGAAAGGGCCTACGGAGCTGCATCCCCTGTTGGAGGAGGGCCTCAAGGACTTCTGCGTGATCGAGGAAGCCAAGAGAGCGGCCGCCCAGGGATTCCTGGATGAAGCCAAAAATAAGCTGGTCAGGGCCGGGTTTCCCGCCGAGCATATCTGCGTTGAACTTCGCAGTCAGGAAGGCGATATTGCCGGTGACATTCTCATCGAGGCCGCCAGGGAAAACTACGACGCCGTCATTATCGGCAGACGGGGAATGGCGGACAACAAGAAGTACGCCTTTGGCAGCGTTTCCAACAAGATCATCCAGCATGCGGAAAATCTGTCGATCATTGTCGTAGACTGACGGAAGGAACATCCGGCGCCCCCCGGCATGAGATCAGGACAGGAGCCGGGGGCGCCGCACTTCATTCCCGCTCCCATATCCGGCGGTTACTTTTTTTTCATTGACAGGAAAGGGTGCTTTTCCTATGCTCCTCTCCGAATACTTCTGCTTCAAGCAATGGATGTGATGTAACGATATGGCACAGTATGGGGCCACGGTAACGGGCCTTCTTCCCAACGGCAGGGCGGAGATTGTCATCCGGCCGGACAGGCCCGACATTCCCCATGCCAGCGAAATTGCAGGTCGCGTATGCCACTGCGCAACGGAGAACTCCATCGTCCGGACCGAGGCATTGAACCTGGCAGGCGCCTCCCCCGGCGACTGGGTGTCTGTTTCCCGAAAGCGCTCATCCGTCGTCAAGAATGTGATGGTGCTGGTCGGGTTCCCCTGTGCCGGTTCGATGGCCGGCGGGATTCTGGGTGCCTCGATGGAAAGCGGCAATCTGGCGATCTTCGTTCCTGCAGGAGCGCTCCTGGGCTTCCTGCTGGGGATCTGGTTCTATCGGCGCTGGTCCGATGAGAATATGCCGGTCATCGATTCCATTATCAAAACCAGGGATGAGGTTGCCGCCATTTTTGCAGCCCGGTCCGGCGCAGAGGGAAAGGGGCCGTCAGGCTGCCAGGTTGGCTGTGACCGTTGCGCTTCCATGTTATAACAACTCCTTCCATTCCTCCCGAAGCCTCCCAGAATTTCCCCGTCATGATGCCGAAGAGCCCCATGGACAGGACAGCGCCTACAGGAGACAGAGCCCCGCCCCTTAACATATTGAGAAAACGGTCAGAAATACAAGACGATGAAAAAAAGTCATAAAGCGATCCTGATGCTCCTTCTCTCCGGATCCATGTTCGGCTTTTTCTGGATGGCCTGGAACCGGATTGCTCACGAGCCCCTGGTCCGTTCCCGTTTGATGATGGGGACCATCATCGAGATTACGGCCTGCGACCGGGGTGCCGAAGCGGCGATCACGGCGGCCTTTACGCGCATGCAGCAGATCGAGGACGCCGTCGGCAGGGAAGAATGGTCCGACCTGAGCCGTCTGGCCGCCTCAGCCGGAGGCCCCCCTCTTAACGTCAGCAGCGATACGTGGGAGATCCTCTCCCTGGCCGCCGAATACTGGCGGAAGACCAACGGGGCCTTCGATGTAACGGTTAATCCTCTTTTGGAACTGTGGGGTTTCGGCTACGACGGAGAGGGCAATTTTCCCGAACCTGACGCCATCAAGGCCGCCCTGCCCAGGGTCGGCAGTGACAAGATGCTGTTCTTCCCGGGAAAGCGGCAGATCCGATTGGCGAAGCCTGGAATGTCCTTGACCGTAGGCGGCATCGCCAAGGGGTACGCCGTTGAAGAGGCCGCCAGGATTCTCATGAAGAACGGCATCACGAACGCCATGATCAATGCCGGCAGCAGCATCAAGGTGATCGGAGACGGCCCAGGCGGCCGCGGCTGGCGAATCGGTGTGGAAAACCCGCGATCGGCCGGAAAGCTGGTTGGGGTGATTGTCCTGCGCTCCGGTGAGGCCATGGGCACATCCGCCGACAACCGGCGCTTTTTCATCAAGGACAGTCACCGCTACTCCCACATCATCGACCCCCGCACCGGCTGGCCGGCCAAGGGAACCATGGCCCTGGTGACCGTGATTACGGACAATGCAGCAACGGCCGACATCGTCACCAAAGCCCTCTTCTTGAACAACATCGACTGGAGCATGGCCTTTTTAAAACAGGAAAACCTCAAGGCCATCCTGATCGACAGCCAGGGAAAGCTGCACAAGACCCCGGGGTTTCAATTGCTGAGGCCGTCATGATTTCCGTGGAGCGCGTTTCCCATTCCTTTCATGGTTATCCCGCCCTCAAGAACCTCTCTTTTTCCGTCTCGCCGGGCGAGTGCTTCGGCCTGCTCGGTCCCAACGGCGCAGGAAAATCGACGCTGATCAACATCCTCGTGACCCTGCTGCAGCCGGACAGCGGCTCCGTGACGATAAACGGCTGGCCGCTGGCAACCGAAGCGGCGAAGATCCGAAGTTCCATCGGCGTGATCTTTCAGGATTCGAGCCTGGACGAGCGTCTGACCGCTTATGAAAACCTGTACTTTCACGCCATGTTCTATCACGTACCCCCCCGGGAAGCCTCTCAACGCATCACCGCTCTCCTGGCCATGGTGGGCCTGGCCGACCGCAGCAACGATCGGGTGATCACCTTCTCCGGCGGAATGAAACGCCGCCTGGAAATCGCCCGGAGCATCCTGCACCAGCCGCAGCTCCTGCTTCTGGACGAGGCGACCGTCGGCCTCGATACCCAGGCCCGCCGCCGCATCTGGGACTATATCGCCAGCCTCCGCCAGGATTACCCCCTCACCATCCTTCTCACAACCCACTACCTCGAGGAGGCGGAAATCTGCGATCGGATCGCCATCCTAGATCACGGGGCCGTCATCGCCTGCGATACCCCGGCCCGCTTAAAAGAAATCCACGGGCAGAAGACCCTGGACGACCTCTTTCTCCACCTGACCGGACGGGACCTTCAGGATTCGGAAACCGGTGAACTGGAGCGGCTGAAGGCGGCCCTGCGCGTTCGGAGAATCAAATGACCAGCGGCCTGAAAGACAGTTACTACATCATGAAGCGCGATCTTATCCGGATGACGCGCCAGAAGATGCCGCTCATCGGGGCCGTTGTCCGGCCTATCCTCTGGCTTTTTTTTCTCGGGACCGGACTCAAATTCGGGTTCATCGCCCTGCCGCTCGTCGGGATCAACTGGCAGCAGTACATCTTTCCCGGCATCATCGCCATGAACGTCCTTTTTTCCGGGGTGATGTCCGGGGCCACGATCGTCTGGGACCGCGAATTCGGTTTTCTCAAGGAGATCACCATCGCTCCGATACCCCGCTGGTCGATCATTCTCGGGAAGGTCCTCAGCGGCACCATCATCGCGGGCTGCCAGGGAGTTCTCGTTCTGGCGGTCTATCCGCTCCTGGGCATCTCCCTCGGATTTCTGCAGTTGGCCCAGACCCTGCTGGCCATCTTTTTCATCGCCATGGCGGTAACCGCCGTCGGCGTGCTGCTCGCCGCGCGGATCCGCACCCTTGAAGGCTTCGGCGCAGTCAACAACTTCGTTGTCATGCCGGTCTTTTTCCTCAGCGGCGCCCTTCATCCCCTGTCCAACATCCCGGACTGGCTGAAGATTCTGATTTATCTCAATCCCTTCAGCTATGCGGTGGATCTCCTGCGCGTTATTCTTCTGGGGCTGGATGGAGATCCCGTGCTTGACATCCTGACCATCGTCCTGTTTACCAACGTCATTTTCCTGTCCGCGCTCTACCTCTTTGCGCAGCGCAGGCAATATTATCCTTGAAGCAGGGATCATCGATCCCGAAAGAGGGATGAACTCCGCTTCCGGATCGAACATGGCGGCAGAGCGGCGGAAATGGGGCGACGAAGGCGCATCGGGGCATACGTCGGGGAGCCGGCAACGCAGTATGCTAAAATGGCGCTTTGATATGGCATTGGAATAGGTTGATGAGACGATCCTTCAGCGAAGAAATGGCCTGCTGCCGGTGCTGCCCGCGTGAATGCGGTGTCAACCGCCTCAGGGGGGAGACCGGCTTCTGCCGGACCGGTTCCGGCATTCCCGTTGCCCATATCGGATTGCACTTCGGAGAGGAGCCCCCTATCTCCGGTTCCCGTGGATCGGGCACCATCTTTTTCGCCGGATGCAATCTCCGCTGCGTCTTCTGCCAGAATCATCAGATCAGCCAGGAGTTTCAAAGGGGGAGCGTGCGAACCCTTTCCCCACGGGAACTCGCCGACGAAATGCAGCGCCTTGAAAAAGCCGGGGCACACAACATCAACCTCGTCTCTCCGTCCCACCTCATCTTCCCCCTGGCGGATGCAATTTCAATCGCCCGGAACAGGGGGCTCACCCTTCCCATCGTCTACAACTCCAACGGCTACGATTCCGTTGCCGCGCTCCGTGAGATCCGGGGGCTCATCAATATCTTTCTGCCCGATCTGAAGTATCTCGACGAGGATGCGGCCAGGGGGCTTTCCGCCGCCGGCGATTATGCCCGGATCGTCCCCGGCGTCCTCGGGGAGATGTTCGCCCAGGTCGGCCCCCTCGTGCTCGATGAGGCCGGCTCAGCCCGGCGGGGTCTGCTGGTCCGCCATCTCGTTCTGCCCGGCCATCTTGAAAACAGCCGTTCCTGCCTCCGTTTTCTGGCCGGCTTTTCCCGGGATCTTCCCGTCAGCATCATGTCCCAGTATTCCCCGCAATTCCGGGCAGGAGACTATCCACGGATCAACAGGACTCTTTCCGAAGAGGAGTACGAATCGATCATCGACTGCGCCCTGGAACTCGGCCTGGAAAATGCCTTCGTTCAGGAGTGCGGAAGTCAACAGGAATACCTGCCCGATTTTTCACGGACCGACCCCTTTCAAGCTTAACCATGCACGGAGACTCCCGATGTTCCCTCCTGTTGCCGACAAAATATTTCTTGACAAAGCCATGATTACATAATATCCACATCGACGCTATCCTAGGAGGCTGAATGTCGGTGAGATGCTGATGTTTTCAGAGAATTCTCAAGCAGTTCACCGATGGGTAATGCAAGATCGTATTCGGGTGGCAAGTCTGGTTGTTGAAAGCTTTTCTGACCTTTTCCTCTTTCATTTAGGGAGGCGCGTTAGATCTCAAGAGTTTTTCGGCTTGCATAATAAATTTTAATTTTATCAACGGACTGTCTACTATGAGCACGTCATTATTGACTTTTGCCAAAGGTGGGGTTCATCCTCCAGAATCCAAAGAAATTACCGAAAGATTGGCTATTGAGAAGATGCCTCTGCCCGAGGAGTTCGAAATTCCGCTCCTTCAGCATTTTGGCGCCCCATGCCAGCCTCTGGTCAAGAAAAAGGACCGTGTTGAGGAAGGCGATCTCATCGGCCAGGTTACGGGCGGACTGGGAGCCAATGTGCATGCCAGCGTCACCGGAACCATCACGGATATCGGCACATCCATCGGGCCGGTCTCCCTCAATGTCCCCTCGGTGACCATTTCCAGGGATCTCGAAGCGCCGGATAAAACCTATACGCCTTCGGATTGGAAATCTCTGAGCCCGCAGGAGCTGCTTTCGAAAATAAAGGATGCCGGCATTGTCGGCATCGGCGGCGCCGGATTCCCGGCCCATGTCAAGCTGGCTCCGCCTCCGGGCACCAAGGTCGACAAACTGATCCTGAACGGCGCCGAATGCGAGCCTTACCTGACCACGGACCATCGGGTCATGCTGGAAAAGCCTGAAGAGGTCATCGTGGGGGCCCAGATTCTCCTTCGCGTGTTGGGGATCTCGGAAGGGCATATCGGTGTTGAAGCCAACAAAAGCGACGCCATCGATGTCCTGCGGAAGGCCGCTGAAGCGCAGAAGCTCGACGGCGCGAAGATCTCGATTGACGCACTCCAGGTTAAATATCCCCAGGGATCTGAAAAACAGTTGATTGAAAGTGTGACCGGACGCAAAGTCCCGGGTGGCGGATTGCCTTTCGACGTCGGCGTGATTGTTCAGAACATCGGCACAACGAAGGCTGTTTATGACGCTGTTGTTCTCAATAAGCCGCTCTATGAAAAGGTCATTACCATTTCCGGCAGGGGCATTTCGAGACCGGCCAACCTCCAGGTTCGGGTCGGTACGCGCATTCGGGACATCGTTCAATATCTTGGCGGTACGAAGCCGGATCTGGCAAAGATCGTCATGGGAGGCCCCATGATGGGATTCGCCGTATCAACTTTGGACATTCCTGTGACAAAGACGGTTTCGGGAGTCCTCTTCCTGACCAAAGAAGAGATCGATGATCAGCCCCATGGGCCCTGCATCCGCTGCGGATGGTGTGTAGAGGCCTGCCCCATGGGATTGTCGCCGAACGAGATCGGCCTTTATGTTGAGGCCGGACGGGCTGCGGACACGGCGCCTTTTGGAGTCTTCGACTGTTTTGAGTGCGGTTCCTGCGCCTTTGTCTGTCCTGCCAAGAGACCGCTGGTCCAGTTCATCCGCCTGGCCAAGCAAAAGGCAAAAAGATAGTCTAAAAGATAAGGAGCAAAGCCATCGTGGAGCAAGTAAAAGATACTCAAATTTCAGAACATCCGTTACCTGCATGCACGGTCTCCATTTCTCCGCATGTCAAGAGCCGCGAATCCACGGCCAAGATCATGTGGACCGTGAATGCCTGTTTGTTGCCTCCCCTTCTTTTATCCGTTTTCATCTTCGGATTTCAGACCCTGATCATCACCCTGGTCAGCGTTTTCAGTTGCGTTATCGCCGAGGCGGTTTCCCAGAAGCTTCTTCACCGCTCCATCACCATCAAGGATGGGAGCGCCGTGTTGACGGGTCTGCTTCTAGCCTACATAATACCCCCTGGAGTGCCCTACTGGATGCCGATCCTGGGCGCGGTTTTTACGATCTACATCACCAAACATCTGTTCGGGGGGCTGGGCTTCAACATTTTTAATCCGGCACTGATCGGGCGCGCCTTCCTGGTGGCCACGTTCCCTGTGGCCATGACGTCGGCCTGGATCATGCCCATGAACGACTTCTCCATCTTCAAATACATGCAGCCCGGGGTCGATGCGGTCTCCACAGCTACCCCTCTTTATGTGCTGAAGCATTACGGCTTGGCGGCCCTCATCGATAAATACGGCGCTGTTTCCACCATGTACAAGGATTTCTTTCTTGGTGTGCGGCCCGGCTGCATCGGTGAAGTCTCCAATCTGCTCCTCCTCCTTGGAGGGCTGGTGCTGATCTTCAAAAAATACATCTCTTGGCACATTCCGGTTTCCGTTATTGCAACCATCGGTGTGTTGACCTGGATTTTCGGCGGTGAAGGCTACTTCAACGGCGATCCCATTCTGGCCGTTCTTACCGGCGGCGTGTTCCTTGGCGCCATTTTCATGGCTACGGATTACGTCACCTCACCCACCCAGAAATACGCCCAGCTTGCTTTCGGATTCGGGGTCGGCGCCATTACGGTTCTGATCCGCCTCAAAGGCGGCTATCCGGAGGGTGTCTGCTATGCGATTCTGCTCATGAATACCCTCACGCCGGCATTGGATTCATGGTTTCAACCCAAGCGTTTTGCTCCAGCGAAAGGTGCGACAAAATGAACGAATTTGTAAAAATAACATTTCGCTTGACCCTTTCTTGTCTCATGGCTGCCCTGGTGATGGGAACAGCGTTCATCTTCACAGACAAGGCAAAGAAGCACAATGAACACGTCAATGTTCAGACAACGATGTTGAGCCTGCTCGGCTACAGCGATTTGAACCCCGCCCCCAAGGAATTGAAGCTTTATTCCCTCTATCGCTACATCATTGAAGAAAAGGGAACGACCTACCTGGGCTACATGGTTCCCGTCACCGAGTCGGGCAAGGAGTCCTATGAACTGCTCAAGCTGAACCTGGAGGGGAAGCTGATGCAGCGTGTGCCCATGAATATCTCCCCGGATGCGGCGGCTGAAGACGCGGAGCGTGCGACCGCTATGAAGGAGGCTCTGAAAACGGAGCAGGGCATTTCCTACCAGGACCGGACCGTCGTAGCCCGCCTCGGAGATCAGCGCTTAGCCTATCTGCTCCCCGGCAAGTTCGGCGGATTCAAGACATTTATCAACGTCATTTTGTCTTTGAATCCAGATTTCGCCATCCGCGGCCTGGAAATCATGGAGCACGAGGAAGACCCCGGTCTGGGTGCTGAAATTTCCCAGAATTATTTCAAAAACCAATTTCGTAATAAATCCTTTGAACGTCTGAAATCTCTCGATGTCATCAAGGAGCCTCTGCCCGATGAGTATCGCGCCTATCTGAATGCGCCGGATAAGATGGACAAGGATAAAGCGGATGCCATTATCAAACAGTATGGTGAAAAGGACATTTACGCCCTGACGGGTTCAACGATTTCCAGCCGGTCTGTAACTGATGGTGTCAAGAACATGGTCAAGCGTTTCGCCTACAGGATCCAGGTCCTGAACGATGTGATTGCCGACCAGAAAATACCAGCTTTGATTTGATATAAAGGAGGATAGTCTTGGCCGCCACGAAAAAAACCAACAGTCAGCTTGTCCTTGATGGGATATTTCTGGAAAATCCGATTTTCCGCCTGGCCCTTTCCATGTGCCCGGCCGTCGGATTGACGACCTCCATCAAGAACGGATTATTGCTCGGCACGGCAGTCCTCTTCGTGCAAGTCTTTTCCAGCTGCACGATTGCTGCCATAAAAAACTTCATACACCCCCGGATTCGAATCCCCACCTACACCTTGACCATCGCCACTTGGGTCACGGTGATCGACCTGGTCCTTGCTGCCTATGTTCCTGATGCCTATAAGCAGGTCGGTCTCTTCGTAAAACTGATCGTGGCTTTCGCGATCATCACCATGCGCCTTGAGATGTTTGCCTGCAAAAACAGCGTCTCCGCCTCTTGGTGGGACGGCATCGGCATGGGTTTCGGCTTCATGTTCGGCATGGTCACCATCGGTTTTGTCCGCGAGCTTCTCGGTTCGGGCATGCTCCTTGGCTACGATGTTCTGGGATTCAAGCCGCTGCTGTTCTTTGTTCTTCCTGCGGCGGGGTTTTTCTGCGTGGGTATCATGATGGCGATGTTCAACTATGTGGAAGTTGTTTACAATCGCCGGAAGGAGAGTAAGTCATGAACGCTTCGATAAAACGATCCGCTTTTCGGCCGGTCTGGTTGGTTCTTGCCCTGCTGTTCCTTCTTGCCGGATGTGAGAAAATTGATAATCCCTTCATCAAGAAGGGTGGATTCAAGGACGCCCGCTCCATCATGATCGAATTCGCCGGGGCGCCCGATGCGTCATGGGTCTCGGATCCCGCCAATTTCAAGGTTTTTCAGAAGAATAACCCCGATGTTCTCCTGCCGGTGAGGCAGGTGGATGTGGGCCCGGACAAGAAGACCGTCTTCTTGAAATTCGGGGAAGATCTTGATCTGAAACTGGCGCACACGGTCAGTATGGCAAGCATTCCATCCGAGGGGAAAGACATGGGCGCCTCGTTTCTGGACGTCAAGAAGTCCTATTTCGGCTACCTCTTTTCCATTCTCATCGGTGCAATGCTGATCAACAATTACGTATTCACCAAGTATCTTGGGCTTTGCGTCTTTATCGGAACATCCAGGAAAAAGAGTACGGCGGTTGGAATGGGGGTCACCTTTACCATCGTCATCGTCATCAGCGCCATGATCTCATGGTTCCTCTACCAGTTCGTTCTGAAACCCTATCGGCTCGACTTTCTGCAGGTTGTTACCTTTATCGGCCTCGTCTCGCTGACCGTGCAGGCCGTCGATACCATCCTCCGCAAGGTCAACCCGGCCCTTTTCAAGGCCTTCGGTGTGTACCTCGTGCTGGTCATCGCCAACTGCGTTATTATCGCCGTTCCCCTGACTCTGGCGAGTGCCGAGTACAACGCCGCTGAAAGCTTCATGCTGGCCCTGGGTGCAGGCGGCGGATTCCTTCTTGCACTCTTTCTCATGGCATCATCCAGGGAGCGCCTGGAGTTGGCAAACGTGCCTCCCACCTACCGTGGATTGCCCATCGCTTTTGTGGCTACAGGGCTCTTTGCCCTGGCCTTCATGGGCTTTTCCGGAATGGCGATTTTTTAAAATTAACTGAAATGAATTGAGGTATGTCATGGATCCTGTATTGATTAAATTGGCAATTGGAGGCATCGCGTTCCTCGGCTGCATCGGTCTGTTGTTCGGCATCGGCCTGGCGCTGGCCGCTCAGAAGTTCGCCGTGGAGGGCGATCCCAAGGTAGAAGAGGTCCTGGAAGTTCTGGCGGGGGCTCAATGAGGCGGCTGCGGCTTTGCAGGTTGCGAAGCATATGCCGAAGCGGTTGTCCACGACCCTGACGTTCCACCGAATCTCTGCTTTCCCGGCAAGGCGGAAGTGGCTGCGGCAGTTGCCGAAATTGCGGGAAAAACGGTCGGCGGTGTCGAAAATGTGGTTGCCCAGATCCGATGTTCCCGTATCGAAGGGCAGGTCAAACAGAAGTATTCCTATCTTGGTTTCGATACCTGCGCAGGTGCAAGTATCGCCTTTGGTGGTCCGCAGGACTGCGCATACGCCTGCATCGGATTGGGCGACTGTGCCGCTTCCTGCCCCTTTGGCGCCATTACCATGGAGCAGCAGTTTCCCGTTGTCGATGTGGAAAAGTGTGTCGGCTGCGGATCCTGTGTACGCGCCTGTCCCAAGAAGGTTATTGAGCTGATGCCCCTGAAGGCTCGCGTCTGGGTTCCCTGCAGCACAAAGGATCCTGGAAAGACGGTGAGGAACATCTGCAAGGTCGGCTGCATCACGTGCAAAATGTGTGTCAAGGCGTGTCCGGCGGGAGCGGTCAGTATTGAAAACGATGTGGTCCACATTGATCATGACAAGTGTCTGGCCTACGGACCGGACTGCCAGGAAGCCTGCGTTGCAAAGTGTCCCCGCAACATATTCCGGCCCTTCCGGAAGGAATTTAAAAAGGCGGGAGAGCTTGAAGCGGCCTGAGGACATTTCATAGCAACTTTATAATAGACAGACAAAAAGAGGGTGCGGACCTTTTCGGTTCCGCACCCTCTTTTTGTCTCTTCTCTTACGCTGCTTGTTGTTTTGCAGCGTTGCCTGATCCGAGCCTGGACTTCAGTTAATCATCGAGATGCTTTCCCAGATTGATGAACTCGGAGCGGTCAAACCCTACAGATATGAAGAAGGACACCATGTCCACCGCATCCCATCTCAGTGCGGTATAAATCTCCCGCACTCCCTTCTGCTTGAAATATTTAAAGATGCTTTCCACAAGGGCCTTGCCGATCCCGCCACCCATGTGATTCGGGTGGGATTCAAGGGCAATGATCCATCCGCTCTTTTCCAGTCCAAAACTCGGTCCTTTAATTTCACCGATGATAAATCCCGTCACGCGGCCGTCTTTTATGGCCACGTAACCGACAACGTCCTGCTTCCGAAGATGGAGTTCAATACTCTGCATCCAGGAATCGGTAATATTGCCTTTCATGATAGCACGATGAATCTCTGTAATCTCAGGCGCATATGTTAAATCTATTTCTTTTATCTCTATATCATCTGCCATAATGCAACTCAATCGATCCGTATAATTTTTAAATGCTTTCCAATCCAATCCGGAGGCAGGTACACCCGGCCGCTGTTGCCGCTTTGCTTGACCTCCTTGGAAATCATTTCTTCTCCATAGACTTCAAATTTGACTTTTTCAAAGATGCTTTTGTCCGCCTGCTGATCCGCGCTTTTTGTTGAGGTCGCTTCCATTATTCTCTCATCTGATTTCTCAGAAGGCTTTCTGGACAATGGAGGCTTCGACAAAGAGCTCTTTTTTTCTGATTCCCTTGTTCCCATAATCCTTATTTCCTGACTTTTTTTCCTGCCATATTTTAAATTATTCTATGGTTTAGCTATGATGTAACTTTACTTTTGTCAAGAAATATCTTTCAAGAGGTCAATTCATCAGCTTTGTCCTGTCTTCCTCTCGCGTCCAGCCTTCAGGATGACCGCTTTCAAAATTCTTGAAGGCAGCCCCTATGAGTATAAAACCCTCTGAATATAGTTTTCTTATTCCAGAGGGTCTTATAGGCACTATCAGGCTGTTTCGCACGTGCAGAGCGTTTTCATCCCCATGCAGCGGCTTAGGTCATACCGTAACCACCGTCGACTCTCAGCAGCTGTCCCGTAATATACCTGGAATCGTCGCAGCCGAAGAAAACAAAGGCGGGAGCCACTTCTGAAGGTTCCGCATAGCGATTGAGGAGAATGCGCCTCATGTAAATTTCCTTCAATTTTTCATCAGTTGTGATTTTTTCGGTCATGTCCGTTGTCACGATGCCCAGAGAGATCACATTGGCCGTGACGTTGAATCTTGCAAGCTCTCTCGCGGCTGACATGGTGAAGGAAAGGATGCCGCCTTTAGCAGCCGCGTAGTTAATCTGGCCCGTCGTTCCCACCAGTCCCGCAACGGAAGTGACGTTGATGATCTTGCCGTAATTCTGCTCCATGAAATATTTTGCCGCCGCCTGCACACAGAGGAAGGGGCCTTTCATGTGGATGTTAACGACCGCATCCCACTGCTCCTCCGTCATCTTATGGAGCATTGCGGGCTTCGTCGCACCGGCGTTATTCACCAGGACATCAATTCTTCCAAAATTATCGACAGCGGCCTGGATGGTCTTTACCGCCTCGTCCTTGACTTCGACACGCCCCTGAACGGCCACGGCACGACGCCCCATCTTTTCAATCATAGCAACCACTTCATTGGCTGCGGCATGATTACCGGCGTAGTTTACGATAACATCGGCGCCCTCTTCCGCATAGGCAAGACAAATGGCTCTTCCCACACCTCTTCCGCCGCCGGTTACTACCGCTACCTTACCTTCTAGCTTTCCCATTTCTAAATCCCCCTGTTATTATTGTTGATGTTCGTTACTCGAAGTATTTTTTTCTGCTCTTGATCATCTAAAGAAGGTTACGATCGGTCCACAATGTTCAGACTTCAAAAAACTCATCCGGCTTTGACCATCTTTCAGAATGTTAAGAAAGGGCACGACTTTTTGAGGGCTGGAGATCTCCTTGCACCTCGGGAGCAAAATCATGAACTATTACAGTGTGCTGCAATAACAACTTGATCCTCTTTTGTCAAGTCAATTCTACGGGCTCAACGCTTCTCTTTCGCGGGCTTTTTCTGCAATTCAAATGGGAAATACCCTTCTTCCTCCCGTTCTATGGTCTGTTTCCGAAAGAGACTCCAAACAATAAAGGGGTTTAGAGTCCCACTCTAAATCCCCAGTATCAGAAGTGATATATTGGATTTATGGTGCCGAAGCCGGGACTTGAACCCGGACGAGCGTGGCTCACTACCCCCTCAAGATAGCGTGTCTACCAGATTCCACCACTTCGGCAATATTCCGGAATACGGATACGGCAAAAAACGGTCTTTTTCAAACTATCTCGATCAGGCCCATTTTCCTGCCGATCGATAAGCTACCCCACCCCTCATGAATTTGTCAATACGAAAAGAGTCTCCCGGCCATTTTTCTTGGTACGGCCCCCTACTTCGCCGGCTGTGACTGAGGCGTGGAGACAGGAGGCGCTGTGTTCTGCGCCGGTGCCGGCGCCGTGGCGGGTGCTGCCGGTGCGGCAGGTGCGGCCGGCCTTTCCGCTACAGGCCTGGAAGCCCCTTCCATCAGCGAGGAGCCTTTATGGATCGACGCATAGGAGAGGAAAAGCGACGTCAGCATGAAGACGACGGCTACGGCGGTCGTCATTTTTCCGAGAAAGGTCCCTGCCCCGCTGCTGCCGAAGACGGTCTGGCTGGAACCGCCGAATGCCGCCCCCATACTGGCGCCTTTTCCCGCCTGAAGAAGCACGACGATCACAAGGACAAAACAGGAGATGATATGCAATACATTAATCAGAATGTGCACAGTAATTCCGCCTCTTTTAATTTTATTGAGCCTCCTGCCGGAACCAAGAGGACATGCGTTCATAAACAGCGACGCAGTGCCGTATATCACCGATGTCAAAAGAATTCAATCCTTTTTCAGGAGGGCAGCCGTTATAATCCGCGATTCTTTTCTCCCGTTGAAGCCGGTGCTCTCCAGGAAAACCGAGATCTCATACCCGCCGATAACCGGATATTTCTTCATTTTCTTCTGTTGCGAGGGTTCCATTATGGATTATAACTATGGCTGCAGCACTGCGTTCCGTGCTTCCCGGGCCCTGTTCACGGGACGATGCGCAGCGAACCTATCCGGGCAAAAGGAGGCATCATGAACAATACCGACATAGCCGGGATCTTCGAACACATGGCGAATTTTCTGGAAATCAAGGGAGAAAACCCGTTCAAGATAAGGGCTTATCGACGAGCCGCCCAGGTCATAGAACATCTGCCCCGGGAACTCGCCGTCATGCTTGCGGCGGGAGAGGATTTGAAAAGCCTTCCGGGGATCGGCCAGGCGATTGCCGCCAAGGCGGAAGAGCTGGTCCGCACCGGACGCCTGGCCGCCTGGGAAACCCTGAGAGGCTCCCTTCCCGAAGGCCTCTCCGAACTCCTGGAAATACCGGGCATCGGTCCGAAAACCGCTTTTCGCCTGGCGTCAGAGCTTGGGATCTCCTCCGTGGACGAATTGGAGCGAGCCATTCGGCAGGGTAAGGTGGCCTCCCTCTTTCGGCTGGGCGACAGGACGGCGGACAATCTGCTGCACCAGATCGAGTCCTTGCGGCGCAAGGATCAGCGCATTCCCCTTGGGCGGGCCCTTCCCCTGGTCGAAGACGTTCTCTCCATGCTCCGCCCCCTGCCGGGAGTGAAGAATCTGGTCGCAGCGGGAAGCCTTCGCCGCTTCCGGGAAACCGTCGGCGACATCGACCTGATGGGAACGGCGGATTACCCGGAACAGGTCATCCGCTCCTTTGTGTCCCTGCCCGCCGTTCGAGACGTCCTCGGCCAGGGGCCCACCAAGGCCAGCGTCATTCTGGCCGACGGGCTTCAGGCCGATCTCCGGATGGTGGAGCATGAGGCCTTCGGATCGCTCCTGCAGTATTTTACGGGGAGCCGTCAGCACAACATCGCCCTGAGGGCCAGGAATCAAAAACGGGGCTTGAAACTCAGCGAATACGGAATTACCGATGCCTCCACGGGCAGGCTGGAAACGTTTGCAACGGAAGAGGACTTTTATGCGCGCCTGGGAATGCAGTACATCCCGCCGGAAATCCGTGAAGATTACGGGGAGATCGAACTTGCGGCAACCCATGCCCTTCCTGAACTGGTCGAACGCTCAGACATCAGGGGGGATCTCCACGTGCATACCCATTGGAGCGACGGAACGGCATCCCTTGAATCCATGGCCCAGGCGGCGAAGGAAGCGGGGTATGCCTATCTGGCCATTACGGATCATTCCGGCGGATTGGGCATTGCCGGGGGATTGCATGAAGATCGGCTGCTGAAACAGCAGCAGGCCATCCACGAACTCAACCAGCAGATCGAGGGAATCCGGCTGCTTACGGGGATTGAAGTCAATATCATGAGCGACGGACGGCTGGATCTGCCGGACGAGATCCTGTCCGGGCTGGATGTTGTCGTGGCATCGATCCACTCATCCCTGAACCAGAGCGAGGGGAAAATGACCCGGAGGATCCTGAAGGCCCTGGAGAATCCCCATGTGGACATCCTGGCTCACCCGACGGGCCGCCTCATCGGAAAGCGTGAGCCCATCGCAGTGGATCTGGAGGCGGTTTTTTCCGCCGCAGCTCAGTATCGCAAGGTCCTGGAGATCAATTCCATGCCCGACCGCCTGGATCTTAAGGACAACTTCATCTACCGGGCGCGGGAGCTGGGCGTCCTGCTGGCAATCAATACGGATGCGCACCGCCCGGAGCATTTCGAGCTGATCCGCTTCGGAATCGGCATGGCCCGGCGCGGCTGGTGCCGGCCCTCTTCCATCCTGAACACTCGATCGGTTGACGAGGTGCTTGCTCATTTCAGACAGGGGAACACCTCCCGGTAGCCTGCCGGACCATTTTGCGTTTCGGATGGAACACAGCCCTTATCCGTTCATGGAAAACGCGCGAGGAAGCCGAATGACGGCCTTTAAGCAGCAAAGCCGGCGGCGGCGCCCAGGCAGGAGATCATCGATGGCTGGTAACGGATATGCGGGGACAGAGATCACCAAGGAGGCAGGAGCTGCAGAGGGGAGAAACCGGACGGCAGACACGCTGGCCGAAGGAAACCAGCAGGGTGTTGTAGCGTGACCAGTAGCATCGCGGAAGGGTATCCTGGAGAGCGAATTCCGTCTGCTCCGGTGTTTTTGTCTTGACCAGACCGAGGCGGTTGGAGATCCGGTGCACATGTGTGTCGACGCAGATGGCCTCTTGTCCGTAGCCCAGCGAAAGAACGAGATTTGCGGTTTTTCGCCCCACCCCTTTCAACGAAAGCAAATCCTCCAGGGTGTCGGGCACCCGGGAGAAAAAGCGCTCCACAAGAGCCCGGCAGATTTCCGGAATCTGCCGGGCCTTGTTCCGGTAAAAGCCGACGGGATAGATGGCTTGGCGAATTTCCTCTTCACTCAGCTTCATCATCCCCTCAGGCGTTGAAGCCAGACGGAACAGCTTCTCGGTGGCCTTACCCGTGACCTCGTCCTTCGTCCTCAGACTGAGCACGGTAGAAATCAGGATCTTGAAAGGATCGTGCTGCCTTTCCGCCAGCTGGGTGACGATGGGAAAGTCAGCTCCCCCGGCACTGACTTCAAGCCTGTGAACCAGGAGGTCGATTTCTTTCCTGTCCATGAACCGGGCTCCGAATCCTGCGGACTAACTATACCCCTCCTCGTAGGCCAGCATGTCCAGATGAAGGGTGGCAATGTCTTCGACATCCAGATCGGCCTCCTGCTCCGTCACTCTCAGATCCACCATCTTGATGTACCGTTTGCAGACGTTACAAACATCTACCCGGTAGCGCTCATCCCCTTCAATCGTAAAATAGGCGAGGGCGTGCTGCTCTTCATTGCCGCAGAAGGGGCATTTCACCCGCCGGTAATGCCACTCAAAGCCGCACTGGTTGCAGAAAAGATAACGCCGTCCGTCGCCGGCCTTGATCTTGCCGATTTTCGGCTCTTTGCCGCAGATCGGGCAGTACCCTTCAGACCATTTAAGTTGGGAAATCCGGTCACCATAATGGCTGGCGATCTTTTCCAGTTCAGGTCTCAGGCTTTCTTCCAGGAACAGCTCCACAAGATCATAAAAATCATCATCTTTTTCTTCCGGAAAATCCCCTTCCGCAAGGGGGTCGAAGGTATGACGGATCATCCTCTCAAAATCCAGAGCCCCGCTGTGCAGCTGCTCGATCATTTCCTCTGTTTTTTCCGGAGAACGCTTTTTTGCAATATCCAGAAGCTTAAGAAAATAATCCCTGGGCAGGGAAAGATTAAATTCTCCCGAGATAAAATCAATCAGGGGCAATCCGCCCGCCACCTTCTGGGGGATCAGGTGCTCATCCACCTGAAAGATCATCCTGTCGGATGTTTTGTGATACTCTTCCCGCAGGATGAGAAGCTCCGCGAGAATATCCAGCAGTTCGCTGTAATACGGACTGTCGGATTTGTACTGCTCGATCGTTTTTAGGGCATTCAGCATGTTCGCCATGCAGTTTCAGGCCTCCTGTCCTTGGACTTGCGCCTTGGTTACAATTCAAGCGCCTGCTACGTATATAATCCTTCCTGCCAAAAGTGCAAGCAATTATTAATCCCCCGGAAAGGGAGATATACTGCTTGAAATGCAATCTGCCTTCGTCTATAAATTTCAGACAGTTCATGTTTGGATGGATCAAGATGCTCGGAACTTCGCTCTGCTTTGGTTCATCCGTTGAACATGGCGGCCGGGAAAGGGCCCAAGGAGAAGGCATGAAAGCACATACCCTCATTCCTGTGATTTCCATCGTCGGCAAATCCAATACGGGAAAAACGACCCTGATTGAGAAGCTGGTTCCGGAACTGGCCAGGCGGGGATACCGGGTGGCGACCATCAAGCATCATCTGCACGACTTCGATATCGACATCGAAGGAAAAGACAGCTGGCGGCACCGGCAGGCAGGCGCCCGGGCAACGGTCATTGCGACCCCCCGGAAGGCGGCCCTGATTGAAGACGTGGAGGAAGATTTCAGCATCGACGCCCTCCGGGAACGCTATATCCACGATGTAGACCTGATCCTGACGGAAGGGTTCAAAGGCAACCCCCATCAGAAAATCGAGATATACCGGGCTGCCCTCAAGCGGGAACTTCTCTGCGGCCCGCAGGACAATTTGCTTGCCCTGGCCAGCGACACACCGCTTGACATCGGGGTGCCCTGCCTGGATATCAACGACATTCAGGGCCTGGCGGATCTCATTGAAGCCTCGGTCTTGAAATGAAGAGAAACGGCTCTTTTTACGATTGCTGAATCATCTTTACTGTGGCCCATGGATATTTCGAATATTGACGTCCAGCGCATCCTGAAATGGGTGCTGATTGTCCTGATTACCGGTTTTATTGCCCAGTTTGGAAAATCCTTCGCCAAATATCTCCTGGAGAAAATCCGGGCGAGAAAAGCCCTGGAAGCGGAGAAGCTGACTTCGGCCGCCAGCGGCCAAGAGCCCCCGAAGCCGGCCCTGCCGCCGGAGCGCGTTTCCATGGCGCAGAAAGAGCCGGAAGTCGCAACGTTCGCGGATGCCGTTCCTCCATCGGAAACAGACGAGGCCAAGCTCCGGAAAAAAGCGCTCAAGGCACAGGTCAAAGAGCAAAAAAAGAAAAAGAAGGAGGACGTTTGAAGGATCCCCGTAGTGCGAAGTCCGGCAGAGGACACCCCGCTGTTCCATGGGCTGCGGCGGCACGGCCTTTCAGAAAGACGCCTTCTGCAAATACCCGTGATCCTCTTCCAGGTCGGCCTGTCCGGCAGCTTCATTGGCAAGGATATCGCAACGTTCGTTTTCTTTGATGTCCGCATGGCCCCGCACCCAGACAAAGGTGACCCGGTGAAGGGAACACAGATTCAGCAACCGCTCCCAGAGATCGGCGTTAAGCGCCTTTTCCCTTGAATTCCGCTTCCAGCCGTTTGCCCGCCAGCGTTTTGCCCACCCCTTGGTGATCCCATTCACCAGATATTGGGAATCCGAGTAAAGCGTCACCGAACAGGGAACCTTCAAGGCCTCCAGACCTCTGATTGCCGCGAGAATTTCCATGCGGTTGTTCGTGGTCAACCGGTAGCCCCCGGAAAGCTCCTTTCTGCGTTCCCCATAGAGAAGCACAACGCCATATCCGCCCGGCCCGGGATTTCCAAGACAGGCGCCGTCGGTATAAAGGATTACCTGCTTCTGGGAAGACGCCGCGCCGGACGACGTCGACCCCCCGCCACCGGTTCGGGGCGTCGCAGCCGTATCTTCAAGGTTTGTTCTTTCCCGACTTTTTTTCATCACGACCTTTCTTGTGCCTCAAAAGAAGAACGCATCATACAAGAGCGGGACGCAAGGTTGCAAGAAAAGAAAATCGGGAAAGCCCCGTTGCCGAAGTCCCTGAAGGGGCCTGTCCTTTTTCAGGGCGGTTTGCTTTCAGAATGTTCTTTACAAAATTACTGGTTTTAGTATCTCATTGGGATGATTGGATATGATGGCAGCTCGAACGAAGCAAAGAGGCCCGGCAGGAACGCGGATCGGGCAAAAACGGCGAAACGCCGAAAAGCCGGCCATAAAATCGGATTCATGGAACATTTCGAGGCATTGGAGGTTGCAACATGGAGGAAAAGAACTGGCTGCAACGCTTTAAGAAATCACGAAAGGACAAATGGATCGGCGGAGTCTGCGGAGGCCTGGGGGAGCATACGCCCATTCCGTCGTGGTGCTGGCGGTTCCTGTTTGCATTTCTGTTCTTCTTCTGCGGATTTGGATTCCTGTTGTATCTTCTCCTGTGGATTCTCGTCCCCAAAGGCGACAACTTTGGGGGCGAATCGGATGTCCCGCAACAATGGAATGACGAAAACCGGAGAAACGGCGCCGGAAGCTGAACGGCGCGATACAATCCCGAGGTAACATGCCATGAACACGCTCAAAGTCATCCTCCTGCTGGCCTCCCTGTCCGGGCTGCTCATGCTGGCCGGCTATTTTGTCGCGCGGGGAACGGGCGTGGTGATCGCCCTGGTCCTTTCCGCGCTCATGAACTTCGGCAGCTACTGGTATTCGGACAGCATCGTCCTTCGCATGTATTCCGCCCGCGAAGTACCTCGTGCGGAGGCCCCTGCCCTCCACAACTCAGTGGAAGCCCTGGCCGCGAAGGCCGGTCTTCCGAAGCCACGGATTTACGTGGTTTCCAACGATGTTCCCAACGCCTTTGCAACAGGAAGAAATGAAGATCATGCCGCCGTCGCAGTGACGTCCGGCATCCAGAAGATTCTCGACCGGGATGAACTTGAGGGCGTCCTCGCCCATGAACTTTCCCACATCAAGCATAAGGATATCCTGATCAGCACCATGGCCGCGACGGTGGCGAGCGCCGTCGTGCTTCTGTCCCGGTGGGCTGTTTTTTTCGGCAATGACGAGGGAGGGGGAATGATCCCCGCCATTGCCATGGCCGTGATCGCACCTGTTGCGGCAACGGTCATTCAGATGGCGATCTCCCGGTCCAGGGAATATGACGCCGACGCAGGCAGCGCGAGGATCACCGGCAAGCCGGAAGCCCTGGCCTCCGCCCTTCGGAAGCTGTCGGAAGCCTCGAGGGCCAACCCGATGAATGTGAACCCCTCCACGGCGCACATGTTCATCGTGAATCCGTTATCAGGAGATTTTCTTCGGACCCTCTTCAGCACCCATCCGCCGATCGAGAAAAGGATCGAGCGGCTGCTGGCGATGAAAGCGGCTCAGAAGGCATAGGGATTGATGAAAGAGCAAAGCATCCCTTGGAGGTAGGGATCGGCCCCATGCTTTTTTGGTCCCGTGGAGCCTCCCATGACCGCCGCCGGATTTGGACCTGCCCGCCGGGACCATCTTCAAATAATCGATGAAAAAACCGAACGGTCGGGAGGCCGGTGGATTCAGGGAGAACACCTCCTGTTGTGATCCGCCTTGAACTGTGATAGAAAAGCCACGCTGAAGCGGCCGGAACCCCGCAAAGGGTTCCGGGTTCCGGGTTCCGGAATGGCCTGAGGACGGTTACAGCGGCAATTCCCGACTGAAAGCACAGAAAGATCGCCAGAACTTCCGAAAAGGACCTCAATCTTTGAAAGAACGCCTGAAGCGGGATTACGCCCCGGTCAAGAACCTGAAAGCGGATGACCACATTCGCATCGTTCAGGATATATTTGCGACGGTTACGGGAAAGTACGATTTTCTCAACCACCTGCTCAGTTTCCGGCGCGATGTTGCCTGGCGGCGCTTTGCCGCCCGGAAGATGCATTTCCCCAGGACCCGTCGTTACCTGGACGTGGCCACCGGCACGGCGGATCTGGCCCTGGAGGTGGCGAGCCGCTATCCGGATGTTGAAGTAACCGGCGTTGATTTTGTCCTGGAAATGCTTGGAAAAGCAGTAATGAAAACCGCCCGTCGGAAGGAATGCCGGAACCGGGTATCCTTCGTCCAGGGTGACGCCCTGGCCCTTCCCTTTGCGGACAGGTCTTTTGACGTGGTGGGAATAGCCTTCGGGATCCGCAACATTCCAGACCGTCCGGGAGCGCTCCGGGAGTTTTCCCGGGTTCTCATTGAAGGCGGCCAGGTGGCCATACTGGAGATGCAGCTCCCGCAGCAGAAGGTTTTGCAGCTTTTGTGCAGCTTCTATCTCCGCCGGATCCTGCCCCGCATGGCCCGGTGTTTCACCCGAAACCCGGCGGCCTATCTTTATCTTGCCGATTCCATCATCCAGTTCCCAGCCCCGGAACGATTCGCGGGGATGATTCGCGACGCCGGCTTTTCCAATGTACGTCACTATCCTCTGACATTGGGCATCACACGGCTTTATGTCGGCACGAAGCCCGATTGCTCCTTGCCCCCCCGAAAAGCAACCCGGCCATTTTCCTGAAAAGAATTCGGACAGGGGCTCATTGTGACGGTCCGGTGAGCCGGCGGGAATGTGAATCTTTTCCTTCCGGCAGGAACACCGGGGATTTTTTTCTTGAAAAAAGAGGTAAAGAATGATCTGTTCTCCGGAAAGCAGCGATAGAGGCGCAGGCAGCGAAGGTTCGGGAAAACGGTTCAGGTAAAGGATGACATGTTGCCTCTCGAGCGGAAATATCTTGTCCATATCTCCTGATTCGACAGTGTGAGACGATCGTGCCGGCTATTTATTTCTTTGAGGTTGTCTGGAAGGTTGCCTGTTTTCGGAAAGGCGCATGGAAAACAGGCAAATGCACCCTGCGCAGTGCTGTGCGTGAATTCAGCGACTCTCTGCTCCTCTTCGGGCCCGATCTGGTGGAAGTGGAAAATCCCTATGTCCGCCCCGATCTGGGGGAGATCATAAGCTGGAGCGAGGAGAATGTGTTGTCCAGCCGATCTTCTTCCGGCTATTGCTCTCTTCCTTTGGAACCGAGGATCATGCTGGCAAGCCACGGGCGGCGAATCCAGGAAAGACAGACGCTCTACGAGCTCTGGGAGGATTCGGGCCTTCAGTCCCTTTCCGCAAATCTGTTTTTTATCGAGCCGCTGATTTTCTGCCACGCGTTCAAGACGCTGATCAATCATACACGGGAAGATTGTTTTTGCGGACCTCCGAACGACAGCAGGGAATACGATTATCTGACAGCCGAGGTGCATCTCTGCGTAAAGAAGAAATCGCCGAAGATTGAGACGGTTCTGAGCTCGGACGCCCGGATTGCCGGAAAAAGGGGGTTGACCTTCGGCATGGATCTTTACGGCAACCTACGCCATGCCGTCATAGCGCAGTCAGCGGCCCAATCGGCCGCACGTGTTCCAGGTGATGGGTCGCATCGAGAAAAACCGGTGCCAGGAGAACCTGTTCCGCCTGGAGGACTCGCCAAGGCGGAGCCTGGCAGAGACGCAGGTGTTGCCGTCAGGGCTCCTGCTGAATCCGGAAAGGACTGTTGCACCCTTTCCATGTCACCCGAAGAAGAGCCTCGGGTGAAAAGAGCGCCTCCCGCCCTGGCATCCGGTTTCCTGGCCCATATGACCTTTTATGATGAACCCTCCGGATTGCTTTGGATTTTCTGAAGAAAAAATAATTTTTTTTCAGCCGGTTCCCTCCAGAAATTGCTCCACCAGACATTCCACCCGGCGCATGAGCTGTTCGTAATCGGGTAGCCCCTTCCCACGTTCCAGAAAAAAGCGGAAAATGCGGGCCTCGACGGAAAAAATCTCCCGGAGAAGACGGGCTGTCTCTTCCTGCCGCCGTTCCACCCGGTTCCTGTCACCGTAGGCATCACCGCTGTGTTCATTCAAGCCAAAATCATCAATGAGCAGAATATCTTTCAATGCGTGCAGCCCAAGCCCGGACTTCAACGACTGCCAGAAGCACGGCGAGTCTTTGTGCGCCCCCAGATCCGCGGAATTGGCCACGATGAGCGCGGCGGGCGGCTCCGGGCCGAAGGCTTCCTTCGCGGAAACGGCGGGAATTTCCCAGTCCGCAAGATACCTCAGGATCGCCGGCGTGGCTTCCGCGTAATGATCCGTTGCAATGACCGTGCAGAGTCCCGGCTGATCCGCAAGCTTCCTGAGGAGGGGGCGCCACGGGTCCTCCATGCGGGATGCCGCGAGATAGGAATCCACGAAGGCCTGCGCAGCCCTCCCCAAATCGGGAACGAACCCTGATCCGGCGCTGGAAGACGCCCCCCCGGCATCATGAAGAAGGCACCTCAGAAGAATCTGTCGGTAGCCCACCGGGGTCGTACTGCCTTCCTCCCAGGTCGGATGGACGATCTTCTCCCAGAGCCGGGAAGGCGTGATGCCCAGGAAGGCGAGGCCGCTCTGGTCCAGCGCCGACTGGAGAGAATCCCCCCGGCCGAACAGAACGGCCTGAAGGCTCAGCGTCCCCGAATAGTCCAAAAGAATCAGCTTGTGCGGTTTCATGCGATTCTGACCCTGCTCAAAAAAGCTAAGAGCGCTCCCGCTGCGCTCCAGACAGATCCCCCTTTTCCTGCGCCTCAGCAATGTCACGGCAGAGATCCCTCGCGGCCCTGCAGGGATCCGATGCCGCACAGATTGCCGACACCACGGCGATCCGGTCGGCCCCGGCCAGGATGACCGCGCCGGCATTTTCGTGGGAAATTCCACCGATGGCAACGAGGAAATGGCGGGAAAACGACCGGATCCGCGTCAGGCCCTCCAAGCCCCAGGGTGCTTTGGTATCCATTTTGGTGGGTGTGGCAAAAACGGGACTGACGCCGAGATAATCGACGTCCAGGGATTGGGCCTGCACCACGTCTTCCCAGGATTCCACGGAGAGACCGATGATGGCCTTGGGCCCCAGCAGCCGGCGGGCCGTTTCATAGGGCATATCCTCCTGGCCTATATGGATTCCGTCCGCTTCAGAGGCCAGGACGACATCAAGGCGGTCGTTGATGATCAGGGGAACCCCGAGAGGGAAGAGGAGCGCTTTCAGGCGTCTGGCCTCCTCAACAAAGGGGCGGGTGGCCAGATCCTTTTCCCGGAGCTGGACCCAGGCCGCACCGCCTTGTACGGCCATTGAAACGACCTCTTCGACACTTCTTCGGCCGCACAGGCTGCGGTCCGTGACAAGGTACAATCCATCGGTTTTTCTCCGGGCGGAAAAAGGTCGATCCATCATCCGGCTCCTGGTGAGGTTCGCATTCGACGGACAAGGTCTTCCTCGGTCAGCTGATAAAGGATGTCCAGGAAGTGAAGCTGCAGGCTTCCCGGGCCGGGGGAGATTTCCGCAGCCATTTCGCCGGCAACGCCCATGATCGCCATGGCTTGCGCCGCAGCCAGGGCAAAGGACGGGTTCACGGCTGCAAAGGCGCCGCAGAGGGCGGAGGCCGTGCACCCAAGCCCCGTCACCCGGGCCATCAGGGGATGGCCGTTTTTGATCCCCAGAAGCACCTGCCTGCTCACAATGAAATCCGTCTCTCCGCTGATGCAGATCGTGCTCCCATAGCGTTCGCTCATCCTGCGGGCGGCCTCGACGGCGCGGCTTGAATGTTCCGTGGCGTCAACCCCTTTGGTCCGCCCCTTTTCAGCGGCCGCCAACGCCAGAATTTCAGAGGCATTGCCCCTGATGATCGTCGGGGCAACCGCATCCAGGAGCTTCCGGACGGTCCGGGTCCGATATGACGTGGCCCCTGCTCCGACCGGGTCCAGCACGATGGGAATCCGCCGCTCGGCGGCCTTCCGTGCCGCGCTGGTCATAGACTCGACCCAGGGCGGGCTGAGCGTTCCTATGTTGATCACCAGGGCCGACGCGGCGCTGACCATCTCTTCCACTTCCTCCCGGGCATGGGCCATGACGGGCGAGGCGCCCAGGGCCAACAGGGCGTTGGCCGTGCTGTTCATCACGACATAATTCGTGATATTGTGGATCAAAGGGGCCTGAGCGCGAATGGTCGAGACCGCTTCCCAGGTGTTTTCAGGGGTAATCGGCATGACTTCCCTTCTCCTTCCTGCTGCTGAAAAGACGGGAGTATCTTATCTTCGGCCGCTGCCCCTTGCAAGGGGGAATTGCCCCTTGACTTTCAGCGGCGATCAATGTTTCTTCTTCAAGAAAAGAAAGGAATCTTAAAACTTCATGGAATGTTACAGAAGAAATAGAGGGGCAAAATTCCTCACCAGGGGTTTCCTCTTCATCGCTCTTTCGATCCTCGCGCTGCCGGGAGGGCAGGCTTTGGCCGCGGAAAGATCGCCGAATGAAGCCTTTAAAAAAAGTTACCCCCAGATCCCGGCGGAAAGGATTTCGGAAACGGCCATCAAGGGGGTTTACGAGGTGATCGTCGGCAATGAGATTCTCTATTACGCTCCCGAAACGGATTGCCTGCTGCTCGGGGAAATCGTTACGAAGGAGGGGAAAAATCTGACCCGGGAGAAGATTCGGGAACTGATTGCGGCCAAAGCGAAAAACCTGCCCCTGGATTCGGCGATCACGATCGGAACGGGACCGCATCGCGTCATTGAAATCACGGATCCGGATTGTCCCTACTGCCGCCAGGCCTCCGCCTTTTTTGCCGGACGGACGGATGTGACCCGTCATATCTTCTTCTATCCCCTTCCCTTCCACAAGGATGCCGAGGCGAAGGCGCTTTATGTCTTCTGTGCCAAAGACTGGGGAAAAGCCTACGAGGAAGCGATGACAGGAAAGCTGGACAGCATGAACTTCCAGCGCTGCGGGGACAGCCGGGCGGAGGAAACCCTCAGGAAGCACAAGGAGGTTGCCACCCGGTTGGGATTGACCGGCACGCCTTTCTTTCTCATCGGGGATTCAGCGGTTTTCGGCGCCAACATCGCCGAGATAGAAAATCTCCTGAAATCCAAATAGATCCTCTTCAATGGCAGTTGGCCGGAGCCGCAGACCGCGTCTTTCCGGCACCTGCATTCCCGCTAATCCGGCTGCTTCGCGAAAAGGCCGTTCAGGGAAGCTTCGAGATCCGGGCAGCGGCGGCAAACAAGACGACCGTTACGATCCAGGAGGATCATATCGGGAACCCCGCGAACGCCGTAAGTATCAGCGACCTCTCCCCGCTCATCCAGCAGGACGCGGTAAGAAAGCTGGTATTGACGGGCAAAGGATGAAACCTTCTGCGGGGATTCCTGAATGAAGATTTGAACCACCTCCAGGCCTCGCGGGCCGTAGTTGGCGGCGATTTCCCGCAGGTGAGGCACTTCGGAACGGCAATGGGCGCACCAGGTGGTGCTGAAGATCAGGAGAACGGGTTTGCCTCGATGTTGGCTCAGGCGGAACGATTTCCCCTCCAGATCGGGGAGTTCAAAATCCGGCGCTTCGATGCCTTCGACTTGGGGCAGGCTTTGCTTCGATCCCTTTTCTCCCTGGTCGGAAGGCTCCAGGCAGCTTACCAGAGAGAAAACCACCAGGGAAAGTCCGACGACAACGGGAAGAATCCGTAGAAGTTTCATGGTGTTCAATGCTCCTGCATCCATTCGTGAGAATTAAACCAGCGCACCGCCGGCCCTGATCAGGAAATATTCGCCCGTGGCCAGAAGGAGCCAGCCACAGCCCTGTTTGATCCGTACCATCCAAAGGCCTGATTTGGGCAGGCCGGTCAGCAGCCCGGCAAAGGAACCGACGGCAAGAAGCAGCGTTCCCATGCCCAGGGCAAAAACAAACAGGAGGCTCATGCCGAAAAAGACGTTCTGCCTACTAGCCACATAAGCGAGCAGCACGGAAAAGACCGGCGCCGAACAGGGGCCTACCAGAAGGCCTGAGGTAATGCCGATCACGAGACTGCCCAGAATGCCGCTGCTCAGGATGCCCTTTTCCGACCGGGCCATAAACCCTGGAATCCGGATGGAAATCGAAAAGACATCCAGCATGGCCAACCCCATGAAAATACAGACATTGGCCACGAGAAAGGACGTCAGGAAGCTGTTCTGGAATCGGCCAAACAGCTGGCCCGTCAACGCGGAAACGCCGCCGAGAACCGCATAGGTCAGGGCCAGTCCCAGCACATAGGCCAGGGAAAGAAAAAACGCCCGGGCCCGGGACTGTGCGCCCTGAGCGCCGATGTAGGCGATCACAACCGGCATGACCGGGTAGACGCAGGGGGTGAAACTGACGAGAACTCCGCCAAGATAGGCGGCCAGGTAAGCCGCAAACAGGGAATCCGCCATGTAGCCGCTCAGGCCGCCCAGGAAAGACTCCATCATCAATCCTCGCAGAGGGCGACGGCATCAATTTCCACCAGCACCCCCTTGGGCAGTTCCCGGACGGCAACACAGGATCTGGCGGGACGGGAGTTTTCGAAATAGGTGATATACACCGTGTTGAATTCATTAAAGTTTGTCATATCGGACAGATAGACGGTGACCTTGACGACGGAGTCCAGACTGGCGCCGCCCGCCTTCAGGACGGCAGCCAGATTGTCAAGGGCCTTCCCGGCCTGTTCGACAAAAGGCCCCGTCGACAGTTGGCCGGTCCGAGCATCCACCGGAATCTGTCCGGAGACGAAAAGGAATCCGCCCGCCTTCACCGCCTGCGCATAGGGCCCGACGGGCAGGGGGGCTTCCCTGGTGTTCACCCATTTCTTCTCCATGTTTCCTCTGAGCACCTCCCTGATGAACGGTTAGCCCTTACCGGAAAGATAATCGGCCAGTTCGCCCCGGACAATGGCCTCGTCCCCCTGATTGTACGCCATGATGTTTTTCAGGAGAACAAAAGAATCCGGATCCATGCGGGTGAAATGGACTGCCGCCTTGTTTCGTTCACAGCGGACCACGGTTCCCTCAATCGTCAGGATCCGGGGATCGGGTTCTTCCGACAACCGGAGCTCAAGGATCACGACATCCTGAAGGTTGAATGGACACCGCGTTTTCAGCAACGCACCCTTGAGGCTGATATTCTCGATTTCTGCGGGACTTGCGGAATCGCCGATTTTAAGGGTGACGTGACGGTCAAACGCAATCCGGGAAAACTGCCTTTCTCCCATGGCATCTCCTGTTCTTTCATTCCGCTTCAAGATCCGGGTTTCCTCAGCACGGAAAAACCCCCTGATCGGGATCCGGCATGCGTCTTTGTTCGGCCCCCGAAGCACCCCCGGTCTGTGGACCCGCATAGAGCCTATCGCCTGGAAGTGGAATAAGTTATTTGCATTTTTGTTTTTTATCGCATGAACGGCTCCTCCGGTCAAGGGGAACTAGCGCCTGAAGCCTGGCGGCGGACGCCACCGCTGCCAGGCCCCGCTGCGAACCTTCTGAACAAAAACCATTGACACCCATGCCGGGCTTCCCTAATATTGGGCCCACGGAGGAGAAATAATCCGCAAAATCCATTCCTCTTCGGTGAATAGATGAAGCAGGCGCTAATCGTTTCCGACATGCTGGAGGACTTCATCCGGATGGATGGTCCCCTTCCCATGGGTGAAGAAGGCATCAACATCATCCCCAATCTTCAGAAATTGATCCGGTTCTCCCGGGAGAAAGCCATCCCCGTCATTTACTCCAACGATGCGCTATCGCCGGACTGCTTCCTCTTTCAGTCCCGGATGAATCCCCATGCGATTCAGGGAACGCCGGGAGCGAAGGTCATCAGCGAACTGAAGCCTGAAGATGGTGACCTGATCGTGGAGAAGCCCCGTTTCAGCGCTTTTTTCAAGACGGAACTCGCCGCCATCTTGAGGAAGCGGGGAGTGGACACGGTTGTCATCGGAGGGGTTTCCACCGAGGTCTGCGTTCTCAGTACGGCCTATGACGCCGTCTGCCATGATTTTCACGTCATCGTTCTTGACGACTGCGTTGCCTCCCGCTTTCCGGAGACCCGGGACCGGGTGCTCTACCTTCTCAGAAAAACCCCGCTTTACCCCCTGCTCCGGGTTATGAGCCTTGCCGATTTCCAGAAGACCGTCTAGTTCCAGTCCGCCATCCCGCCGCGATCTTCGCGGGCCGCGTTGCAGGCCGCCCGCCATGTGTCTGCGTGCTACGGCCTCGTCTCCGCCTTGGCGCCCCGAACTCGTCATGAAATCTGGGAGCAACATCGAGAAAGAAGCAAAGGCGGTCATCTCCGGCATGCTTCCGGATATGTGACGAGAGGGAAAAAACCCCGGACAGGAACGGATGCCTGTCCGGGGTCAATTTCCCTGCTATGCTATGAATTCAATTCGTTAACGGATAACCCCCAACATCTTCCAGTAAGGCACGGCCACCAGCAGGGAGATGAAGGCCGCCGCAATGTAGATCAGACCGAAGAGGGTCACATGGGCCGGCGCCCAGCCCCTGCCTTGAATCATTCCTTCACCCATCAGAATAAAGGGCTGCTGGTAGGACAGGAGGAAGAAGTTAATGGCGATCAGATAGGCCATGGTCACCGCCAGGGGATGATACCCGAAGTCGTTGAAGAGCGGGATCAGCATGATGATGGTCAACGCGGCGGTGGTGAAGCCCCAGGGAACGTCAATGAAGCGGATGAGCAGGAGCCCCGCGGTGATGACCAGCATGAACAGCATGGGAGATCCTGCCATGGCCATGATGGGCCCCTTGATCAGGGGACCGAACCAGGCGGAGATTCCGGAAACCGCAAAGATGGGGGGCAGCGCTACGGCGATGCCGAAGAAGCAGACCACGTCCCAGTTGATGCCGCTGCTGATCTCCGGACCGGTGATGATGCGGAACATGACGAAGAGGAACAGGGCGAACAGGGCGGTGGCCGCCGTGGGAATCCCATGCTGCTTTTCCGTGAAGAACATCAACAGCGAACCGACAAGGATGATCACGGAGATGATTTCATCCTTGGACATGGGACCGAGTTTCTTGTATTCCTCCTTGAACATGTCGGAGCTGATGGCAATGGCCTCTTTCGGCCTGGCCAGAATGTAAGCCAGGACGACGTAGACAATGGTCACTACGAACCAGGGCAGGGCCAGGATCTTGAACCAGTCGTCAAAATTGCACAGGTGTTTGATTTCCGGGGGAAAGAACCCCTGCATGATCGGTCCCGAGAGGGAGCCGGTCAACCATCCGGTCCCGGGGAAGAGGGCCATGCCCCAGGCCAGCAGACAGATATAGGCCGAACCCTTGGAGCGGTATTCCAGTTTACAGGCTTCCACAATTCCGATGGCGATGGGAACGACAATGGCCACACGGACGGTGATGGAAGGGGTCAAGGCGGACAGCGCAACGCCGATCACGAGCCAGCTGATCGCCAGGCCAAGCCAGGTTGCCGGAAACGTCTTAAGAACCAGATAGGCAATGCGCTTGCCCAGACCCGTTTTTTGCAGAACAAAACCAAAATATAGTGCAGGAATCAGGACCCAGACGGCTGATGAAGTAAAGCCGCCCATGACGACCCCGTAGATTTGCGGCGGTGCCTTGAAAGGAACTTTGCCCGGAAACACCAGGGTCGCTTTGAAGGCAAAAAAGAGAGCAAGGGTAATACCAAGAATGATGGCGGTACCCGACATGAAGGGCAGTGCGCCGGGACGGAAGATCCACATTCCCAGGCCGGCAATGACAGTCCCCATGACATAATGTCCCAACGGCGACAACCCCGGAGCAAAGGGCTGCGCCAAAGCAATCAAAATACCAAGCACAGCAACTGCAAGAACTCCTAACATTTTGCGATCACTCAGCATATCTCCTCCTTTTTTTAAAAAGCGTGATTTAAACGTCTAGCCTTGCATTACTATCCTTCCTCACCTCCTTCCTCAAAAAAAAACAGGAGTCTAGAGCAAAGCACCGACATTCGGAAAAGACTCCGAATTCTACACTCTAGCTATAATATAACTCAACCTATAGTACAATCCAGGATATAACTCCAGCTCTTTTTAACTCTTCGATCAGTTTGTATCCCGGAATCTGAACGTTCTCCGCACCAGCAACTGCCTTACCTTCGGCGAGGAAGCCGCCGAGAAATGCCCCCTGATTTCAAAGCCATCTCCTTCAGGATGTACGATGATGGAAGGCCGATCCGGAACCACCGCCCGAGCGCCCTGAACCGGCGGACAGAACACGATTGAGGCAAAAGCACCCATGTCCGGGCGCTTTTGCCGGTGGGGGAGGGAAAAACATCATCCGGAGCCATACGGTCGGCATAGGAACGGGGCGGACTAACGGCCGGGCGGATTTGCATCCGGTGAGAAAGGGCTTTCCGGCGAGCATGGCGCGGAGGGCAACAGGAAGGGCATCCATGCTCCGCAGGCCAGGGCGGATCTGGAAGGTGGCCTGGGCCGGAGTCAGGGGGCGCACCTACTCCCGCTCCAATGCCTCGCGCACCTTGGCGGCCAGGTGTTTGATGGAAAACGGTTTCTGAATGAAAACAACACCTTCTTCCAGCACGCCGTCGCGTGCAATGACGTCGGCTGTGTAACCGGATGCGAACAGGCATTTCAGGCCGGGTTTGATATCAAGGAGCCGTTCCGCCAGTTCCCGTCCGTTCATTTCCGGCATGACCACGTCGGTGAGTACGAGGTCTATCTCGCCACTGCGGGCTCTCATCTGCTGAAGCGCCTTGCCCGGCGTGTCGGCCGTCAACACCCGATAGCCAAGAGCTTCCAGCATCGCCTGTCCGACGTGCAGAATCACGGCCTCATCCTCCACCAGGAGAACAGTCTCCCCCCGGCTCCCAGGCGGTTCCGCCTTGCTTTCCACCGCCGGCTCTCCGGCGTCCCCTGCAAACCGGGGCAGGTATATCCTGAAGGTCGAACCCTTGCCGGGTTCGCTGCACACATGGATGTACCCGTTGTTCTGCTTGACGATGCCGTAAAACGTAGATAGTCCCAAACCGGTACCCCTTCCCGGCTCCTTCGTGGTAAAGAAGGGCTCAAAGATGTGGCCCAGGGCATCCTTGCCGATTCCGTCACCGTCGTCACTTACGGCCAGCATCACGTATTCTCCCGGGACACAATCGGGGTGAACGGCGCAATAAGTCTCATCCAGGACTTTATTCCCGGTTTCGATAGTGACCCTGCCCACCCCGGGAATAGCGTCCCGGGCGTTGATACACAGATTGACCAGCAGCTGGTCAATCTGCGAAGGGTCGACCCTGACCGGCCACAGGCCCATCTGGGGCAGCCAGACGAGGGAGATGCTTTCGCCCATCAACCGCTGCAGCATCTTGAGCATGCTCGCTGTGGTGTCGTTCACGTCCAGGACCTTGGGCGCCACGGTCTGTCTGCGCGCAAAGGCCAGCAGCTGCCTGACAAGACCGGCGGATCGGAGTGCGGACTCCTCGATCACCTTGAGGCTTGTGTAGATCGGTCCCTCCGGGGTGCACAGCCTCATCGACAGTTCCACATGACCCAGGATCGCGGTGAGCATATTGTTGAAGTCGTGGGCCACGCCACCTGCAAGCCTGCCGATGGACTCCAGCTTCTGAGCCTGGATAAGCTGCTCCTGCAGCTTTTCCCGCTCCCCGGCAGCCTCCTTACGCTCCGTAATGTCCTCCAGCAGCGCCAGGACGTAATCCACACGCCCCCTCGCATTTCGGACACAGCCAACAGAAAGATCCGTGAAGATGATGGTCCCGTCCCTGCGGACAAACCGCTTTTCCAGCGTATACTCGTTGATCGCGCCGGCAAGGAGCCGATCAAACTGTTCGATATCGGCAGCGAGATCGTCAGGATAGGTCAATTCCGTCCAGGTTTTCCGCAGGAGTTCCTCCCGGGAATAGCCCAGCATCCGGCATAACCTGTCATTGACCTGCAGCCAGCCCATTTCGGGAGATGCGATGGCCATCCCGACAATCTGGCGCTCAAAAAAGAGACGCATCCGCTCCTCGCTGACCTTCAGCGCCCGTTCGGCATTACGCCGATGCAGGATGGCCGTACTGAGAAGAATCACAAGAGCCCCCAGTGCTGCGACGACGGAGACGGTTGTCCAGACAAGAGTTTTATGGCGGTCGTAAAACGAATCAGGGCGATGGACGAAGAGGGTGCCTTGCGGGACTTTTGACAGGGGGATGCGAAATCTTTCCAGTTGACGGTAATCAAGCATGTAATGATTGGCATCAAGACCGGCCACCACGGGAATGCGGTCGGCACGCTCGCCACGGAGGATGCGCAGGGCCAGTTGTCCGGCCATCCGGCCCTGCCGATAACCGCTTACCAGCTTGCCTCCCACGATGCCGTAGCCAAGATAGACCTCCCAGAATGAATACGCGGGCACCTTGCTGTATTGGGAGATCCATTTTGTGGTTTCTCCGTACATCATCTGCCGACCGGAATGGTCCGTGATAAGTCCGTTGATGAAAAGGACCGTGCCGCTTTCGAGCTTCTCCAGCCTTGACTTCAATTCAGGGCCCGGCAGGTCGTCCCAGAACGTGACCTTCAGATGAGAAGGCACCCTCGGCAGCGCAGCGATGAAGCTGTCGCGATTATACCTGTCTGCCGCCACAGTGGTCCGGCCGATCACGACAATCTCCCCGGTGTCGGGATGCAGACGGAGCGCAAGATTCACCGTCTCAACGATTGAAAGATCTTCAGCAACACCCGTGATATCCGGGCAGCTTGAAATCATGGCCGGGCTGAAATCGTTGATGCCGCAAAAGACGATCGGTATGCCGGGAAAAAGTCGATTCCGCTGTTCCAGAACGAGTTCGAGGGCATTATTATCCGAAACCATCACCAGATCCGGCGTTGTGCCATTTAATTTTTCAAGAAGAAATTCCCGGATTCTACGGGAGAGGTCAGACTTGGGATAACGCCGGGAGTCCAGGTATTCGGCGCTGATCTGAATACCTGGGTCGCTGGCCGCGAAGGTATCCCGGATTCCGTTCATGATCGCATCGGTCCAGGTGAGGCCCGAATGATAGGAATGGATGATGAGAACCCGGCTTTTTCCTTGAGGCCATTGAGCCTGCACCGGCCATGCGGACAGCAGAACGAACAACGCGGCCCAAATTAACTGGAACAGGCAAGTAAACCGCTTCATGAACTATCCAGACTCATTTTCTGGGCCCTGCGATGCGGCCAGGTTTAAAGGCCGCCGCGGAACAGCGCTCCCTTCAAGAGCTTTTCGAGGGTCAAAATCCGCCTCGCCTTTACGCAATGCTTTTCTGCTGATGGGTCGGGTTCCGATCGTCATCCATGCTCTGGCTGATGGTCGTTTCTTGGATCACCAGGCTGAAGCCTGGTGCCTGGAGCTTTTTTCAGGTGTCGCGAACACAGAATAGCCTGTCATGGGTGGTTTCTCCCATTTCGAGGCCTGTTGTCGAAATGGACGGAATCAGGCCCGTTTGCGCCGCCGGTCACGACGAAGCTCATCGCTTCCTCGATGCTCCAGTCGGTCTGGACCACTTCCGAAAGCGGAACGATTTCAATGTAACCGGAAGTCGGATTGGGTGAGGTGGGGACATAGACAGCCGCCAGGTCACGGCCGCCAGCCTCGTCGCGTATGATCTTGGTTACAAAACCCAATGCCTTCATTTCCGGGGTCGGAAAGCTGATCAAAACGACGCGTTGGCCGTAAACAGGAGGTTTTCTGAGGGCTGAAAGAAATCGCTTTGTGCCGCCGTAGACGGTCTGCACCAGAGGCAGGCGATTCAGCATCGCCTCCACGGCTGCAATCAGTTTGCGCCCAAGCACCATCGAGGCGAACAGGCCAATGCCGTATATCAGGGCCAGCGTAAAGAGCACAGCCACCAGTTTTTGAAATGTGGAATTGAGAAGCCATGCGGCCAGCGTGCCTGAAACGGGCGCCGCGAGGCTTGCCGCGGCAAGGAGGATCGGCCTGCCTATGCCCGCAAGGAGATCAAGGAGAAAATCGAATACCAGCCAGGTGACCCACAGAGGCGCAATGGTAAA
This sequence comes from Syntrophus sp. (in: bacteria), assembly GCF_040768185.1. NCBI lineage: Bacteria > Pseudomonadati > Thermodesulfobacteriota > Syntrophia > Syntrophales > Syntrophaceae > Syntrophus > Syntrophus sp. (in: bacteria). The sequence goes on from NZ_JAXGNC010000004.1 coordinate 184,086, forward strand.
AAACCCGATCAGCACATGCCGACCAAAATGAGCGCCGTGGTGGACTTGAGCAGATTTGGCATCCCGGGCGTTCACAATCGAGTCCCCTTACAAAGGCGGGCGCTCGGAAATGTCCGCCGGATAGCCGAGCGCTTTCAAAGCTCTCTGCCCGGCAGCCATCAGCAGACGATTTTGATCGCCCGACCCGATCGGCGAATGAACTGCCGGCCTGCAGAAACAATCAATGCCGTTCATGCATTGCACAGTTTCCGCCCGATTCATGGTGTCCCGAAGGAGTCGCCTGTTCCCGACCCTGCGGCCCGGCCTCAATGACAGCCAACGAGCCGGATTGGAAAAATTTCCACCATCCGGCTCGTTGAAAGAGAAGGATACCCTCCAGCAGAAAAAACCGTTGGGTCTCCGCCTCTTTCCTGCCCTCAAGCCCTCATTTAAAAACCGAAAATACGGAAGATTTTATTTTTCCAAAAAGTCCGCCTTCGCCTTCCAATATTTTTTCCAGTTCGCCGGGATCGAGGTGGATCGCACCGCATCCCTCGTTGATGCAGATGTCGATGTGGACATCGCCCTGCTGAACCTCCACAAGGCTGTGCGTCCCGCACCGGAAGCAGTGATTTTTGTGCTCATTTTTATAGGTTTCGTTCGCCTCCTGCTGGGCTGCAGCCCGCACCTCCTCCATCTGCTTCCGGTAATGCTTCTCGAAATAAGCATCCTCACTGTTGATTTTCAAGATAGATTTTTCAGCCATGGACATTACTCCTTTCTATTCCAGTAGTAAAAAAACAGCGCGCTGCCTGAAATGCCGCCACATCGATCTTGAGAGACGAGCCCTGGCTTCCGTTTCAGCGCAACCCCGCAACCGCCGCCGGGAGGACGATCCTGCAGGCATAGAATCCGCTTGGCTTTATACCGTTTTATAAAAAAAAGATCGAGCCTATTTATAAAGCAATGGGCTCGCATGTCAATAACATAGTGGCCAATCTTCGTATATTAAACCGGATTTCGACAGGTTACAGGTTCAAAACGCCATGCCCCATGACCCCTGCCTGCCGTTCCTGGCCGTTCTGAGATCCGACGGCCTAAGCTCTTTTTGTAATCAGCCAGTACGTCAATCCCAAAGCCAAAACAACGGCCGCGGTTCCATAGATGAAAGGAGGCGTTATATATTCGAAATCAAAAATGATGACTTTCCGGGCAATGGCCATCAGCGCCGTGGCGATCACCAGCCGGACAGGCAATACATTCGTGCTCAGGTACATCCTGATGTTGATGAAGATTTCAATGGCGATCAATACGGCCAGAAAACCGCCGAAGGTGGCAAGTATGTCACTGATCTGCAAAAGCATAAAAGGCGGCTGGACCAGCCGCTGGTATAAAATATAGATGACGTCCGCAATGCCCCAGACAATCACAAGGACCATGAGCACCGCCAGAACTTTCACGGCAATTCTTATGACCTTATGCAAAAAACGGATGGTGCGATCTTCATGCGCCGGATCGAACTCATGACCGGATTCAAGCTCCTGGCGCGCTACGTCATCGTCTTTTTCCATGGCTGTTCCTCTCGATAAGGAAACATGATGTTATGGATTGCCCCAATGGTTCCGGCCAGAGGTCCTGGACGGGCACTCCCGGGTGTCTTGTCAGCTTCCAGCCAGGACGGAAGCGTCCGGCATCGCTTACGCCGCCGGAGAGGCAGCCTCAAGACCTTTCCGCTTCAGAAAGGCCGCCTTGATGGCCTCCACGGCACCGTCAACGGTGATGATCCGCATGTTGATCAACAGGTCGTAATGGCCGGGATCCGTCATATCCATGTGAAAATACTTCCGGATGAAGGCTTGCCGGTCGTTGTCGGTTTTCAGGACGTATTTTTCCGCCTCCTTGCGGGTCGCGTTCTGAACCTTCATGATGTGCGCGATCCGGTCTTCCAGGGGGGCCACCAGCCGGATTCGGAAAAGCTTCTCCGGAGGCAGAATGTAGTGGGCGCCCCGACCGACGATAATTGCATTTCCGTAACGTCCGATGGTGGCGATAATCTTGATCAGGTGGTCCAGGTACTGGTCCGGCCACAGGTGCTTGTGCTCGAAAAAGGAAGCTATCCAGGCGTCGCGTCGGCTCACCTCCTTTTCATCCAGCGATTCGATGACCCGTTTGCTGATCTGCGCGCTTTCCGCCACATAGTCGATAATCTGATTGTTCATCAGCTCCATGTTCAGCTCCCGGGAAAGACGCTGGGCGATTTCAGTCCCGCAGGCACCCGCCTCCCGGGAAATCGTGATCACGCCCCCGCTGGCTCCCTCTTTAAGTTCCTGTTCGGAAAGATTTTTCATCCGCTGCAATTGACTTTCGATATATCGCTCGATCCTGGAAGCGGCTTCTCTGTTCTGCTCTTCCACCTCTTCCTTCCTCTTCAAGGTCAGATCGCGGGTGAATTCATTGCAATAGACATTTCCCATGATATCTGTGCGAACACTGTAACGCTTCTGGCAGTTCTCCCGCCAGGCGCAAATGGCGCAGTATTTCGTTTCGCCTGCCATGATCGGTACCTCCTTGAAAATGGGGTCTTCTCGTCCGGGAACTTCCGTTCGGTCCGGATTTTCCCACTGCTTTCCGGCCCTTTATGCCTTACAGGGAAAAACGGGGCAAAATGACGGCCGTCAAAGGCCTCTGGGCCACTGATCCGCTGCCGGAAGGGGGACGATGCCTTCCCTATGAACCTTTTCCCTCAGGAAATACGAAAATCCGACAAAAAAGTGGGCCTACATTCCCCAAGGTGGAAAAGAAGGACGGCACCGAAGCGTTAAAAAAAGACTTTACTTTTTAACATCAATTAAATATTGACTAATTTGCCTGGGAAATCAAGGCGATATTTTGAGTTGAAACAATCTGCAGGCCCTTTGCAATTCTTTTGCAGGAAATGATTGATATTTTTTCGCAATGCGAGTAAACATACATCGCAAATCAGTGGTGTACTGAGCGCGGTGTCAACTTAACGCATCGGAAAATCGGGACATGGACAGAGATGATCATGGCTTGCTGGGGAGGGCATGGTCACGCTGACCGGTTTTAATACATAAACATTTCTATTCAGGAGGAATACAGGTCATGATGAAAGTTTTTGCAGATCGCCTATTTGATGTGGTGGTGAAACACAAGAGGGACATTGCAGCAAATTGGGCAAAGGATGTACGAAAAAATCCCAAAACGCCATCATATCATGATTATACCCAGGATCAGTGCATCAGCTACGCGGTGGATTTTTACGAAAACTTCACGAATCTTTATTTCGAACCGAAACCTTACTCCGGGCAGGAGGAATATTTCTCCAAGTACGCGGAGCGAAGATTCCAGGAAGGGACTCCGCTTAACGAAGCCCTTCATGCCCTCATCATGATGCGCCGGCATCTCTGGCTTTATGCCGACATGCAGGTTGTCTTCACCAGCCCCCTGGACTCTTATCAGGCCATTGAGGCCATCACCAAGACCATGCGCATTTTCGACCACGCCATTTATATCATCAGCAGGCGATACGAAGCGTTCTGGAAAGGCGCAAAAAAATAATCCGGTTTCCCGGCTTCCGAAAAGAAACGGTTGTGTAACTCCAAATATGTAGATCGAACAGGCTCGCAGGACGGCTGAACAGGAGCGGTGTGGGTATGCACAACCGTGCATTCGGAAGGACGATCGCAAAACAACGTCGGGGGACGCTTTGATGTAAGGTGGAAAGAAATCCGGATCTCTGACGCCCGGTACATTCAGAGGAGCGGATCCGGAGAATTTTCAACCGGGTTTGATGTTGACGGCGTACCGTCCTCTCACATCCCTTTAAATTTAGCCTTAAAGGCGGTCTCGAGCGTTGCAACCGCCGCATCGATGCTCAGGTTTTCGGTGTTCAACACGAGGTCATAGTCCAGGGGATTCGTGACATCCCGGTGGAAGTACTGTTCAACAAAGGATCTCCGATCATATTCCATCTTCAGGACAAAGTCTTCCGCATCCTTCCGGCTTTGATTTCTTGCTTTCTCTGCCTTCTCGATCCGCATGTCCAGGGGGGCTATGATCCTGGCCCGGAATGTCGTTTCGCGGGGAAGGATGTACTGAGCGCCACGACCCAGGAGCATGGCATTGCCGTATTTCCCGATCGCACCGACGACACGGGTCAGATGGCGCAGATACTCATCGGGTGTAAGATGCTGAGTGGCGAACAGGGAACTGAGCCAGGAATTGAGTTTTGATGTTTCCTTCTCATCGAGAGATTTGACGGCCTCTTCGCTCTTTTCCGAGCTTTCTGCGATTCGCTGGATAATTTCACTGCCCAGAAGGTCCATTCCAAGCAACGACGCAAGTCTTTTGGCGATTTCGACGCCTCCGCTGCCGGGATCAATTGATATGGTCATGCAGGGTTTGGGTTTTTCTTCCTCCATTTTCTTTTGGGCAGCCTGCCGCGTATGCCAGCGGGCTAGCTGTGCGCTCACCAATTGGTCCAGAGAACGGGTTTCTTTTTTCATACGTCATTCCTCCTTTGAATGAAGATTCGGGCTGGCCGTCACGGATACTCTTCACAGCAAGAACTTAACAGCTTTCAGCTCCACATGCAGATGGATTTTTATAACAGATTCTTCAAAATGGGGCAAGCTTCATCAAAACAAATCATTGCGGAGCAAGGCGCCATCCTTCCGGGGAAAAATCCGGATCCGGCTCCGGTTCCAGCTTAAATGAGGATAGGGACGTTATAGGCGTACAGAGCCCCAGGGCGAGGAGCCATTTCGGAATCCGCCGCTCTGAATTGAAATGAGTCGCGTCAGGAACGGTTCTTCAGATACTCCCAGGCCAGGGTGATACCCAGGGCGGTTTTTGAGTCGACAATCCGACCTTCCTTCATCATTTCCATGGCCTCCGGAAAAGAGACGGGAACGAGCTCAATCACTTCGTCCACATCGGGCGGCAGCGCAGCCGCAAAAAGATCCATGGCCAGATAATAGTGCATGTATTCATTGCAGTAGCCGGGAACCAGATATCCTTCAAACAGTTTGACCAGCGTACGGGCCTGAAACCCGATCTCTTCCGCAAGCTCCCGCTGAACGCACTCTTCGATCGTCTCAGGCCCCTTGTCCACGGTGCCGGCGGGGATTTCGAGAAGCATCTGCTCAACAGCCGAACGATACTGCCGGATGAGGAGGAGCCGCCCCTCGGAGGTCACCGGAACAGCCGCAATGACGGGCTTGTGAGTAATCCAGCTCTGGTCGGCGACCCGCCCGTCCGGCAGCTGAATCTTTCCTTCGTAGACCTCAAAAATGCGGCACGTGTAGACCCTGTTTTCTTCCAATCTTTTCGGCTTAATTTCAGGCACTCCTTCCCATCCCCTTTGTCAATCCTGCCCAGATCTTCACTTCGTCAACCCTGATCAGCTCGTCTCCATGATGGACAATAGGTGGCGTTCGATTTCCTCCTTCGAAAGCAGTCCGACGAGGGTATTTACCAGCCTCCCCTTGGAGAAGAGCAGCATGGTGGGGATATTCCGGACATTGTACTGTTGAGCGGTCAGGGGATTCTCATCCACATTCAGCTTGGCGATTTTGATTCCGCCCCCGTATTTTGCGGCCAGTTCTTCGAGATGCGAGGCCAGGGAACGGCAGGGACCGCACCAGGGCGCCCAGCAGTCCACCAGGACGGAACGGTTCGATGTCAGCACCTCTCCTAAAAACGTGCTGTCCGTAACCTCCACAGGCGTATGCAGGCCGCTTTCCACGACCAGCGGCGCACCGCAGCGGCCGCAGAGGGGGTGAGCATTGAGCCGATTTTCAGGCATGCGATTCTTTGTCCCGCAATTCAGGCACCGGATGATCATGTCGTCCAACTTCGCATGGCATCGGCCGCATACGGGATTTTCCTTAAACCGCGTTCTGGGAATACGATTTTTTGTTCCACAGTTAAGACAACGAATGATGATATCGTCCGTATTCATGGAAAAACCCAAATCCTCGTCATGTTTGCTATGCTTTGATCTGCAGCCGCCGCTGAACGGGCCAGCTGAAATTGCCCATAAATTACCCGAGTTGGATGGAAAAGTAAAGGCCCGAAGAGGGCGGCAAGGCTCAGATGAACAGGGCATCGAGAATCCTCAGCTCGACCCGTGAAAAGGGGTATTTCCGGATGTCAGCGGGGGATGCCCAAAGCCGGTTGCCGGCGGCAGGCGATAGCGGACCACCTTCCTGGATCGTCCCGGAGAAAACGTGAAGCGTCAGCCGGAAATGCGAGTAGAACTGCTGCAGGGTCATCAGGTGATCCTTCACGGAAATGGAAATGCCGAGCTCCTCCCGGCAGCGGCTTTTCAGGGCATCCGTAACCGTTTCACCGGGATGGAGCATCCCGCCGGGAAACTTCCAGAGCCCTCCCAGAAAACCGTCTGCCGGTCGTCGAACGATGAAAAAACGGCCCTTAGAATCGCGGAGAATCGCTGCGCCGGCTTCCTTGTCCGGCCGTTTCGCCTTCTTTCCGGCCACCGGCAGCCGATTCTGGCAGTTGCCGGCGTAGCCCAGGCAGTTCGATCTCAGGGGGCAATCCGGACACTGCGGAATTCCCGGCCGACAAAGAAGCGCCCCCAGCTCCATGAGAGCCGAATTGAACGGACCGGGCCTCTCGGCGGGAACCAGCTTCTCCGCCAGAGCAGTGATAAACCGCTGCGTCGCACCGTCGCTCAACGGACTGTCCACAGCGAAAAGCCGGCACAGAACCCGCTTTACATTGCCGTCGACGGCCGGAACGGCCCTCCCGAAGGCCATACTGAGAATGGCCCCTGACGTGTAGGGACCGATGCCCGGCAGCGCCTTGAGCTCATCGGGATTTTCAGGCAGCCGGCCGCCATGGACGTCCACAATCCGCCGGGACGCCGCGTGCAGATTACGGGCACGGCTGTAATAACCCATATTTTCCCAGGCGTTGAGCACCTCTTCCAAAGAGGACCGGGCCAGATCCTCGATCGTTGGAAAGCGCTCCAGAAACCGTCGGTAATGAGGAATAACCGCCTCAACCTGGGTTTGCTGCAGCATGATCTCCGAAAGCCATATGGCATACGGGTCAGCAGTATTCCGCCAGGGGAGGCGCCGCTTATTCCTTTCATACCAGGCCAGGAGGCGTTCCGCGATACCGCCTGCGGTCTGTTCCGCCCGCTTCAGGGATGTTGTCCGTTTGTCCATGTCGGAATCGTTTCTTCGCAGAAGGATTTTATTGATATTTCATGAGAGTTCCCGTATTTTTAAAGCGCCTCGGCACGATGGAAATCGTATATCACACGACGTGTTCCATCAGGAAGGCACTTTTTCAAGGGAAGCGTTTGATGTCCCTATTCCCCGTCGGGAGGTTCACGCCGTGCTGGAAGTGATGAAAGAACTGATGAAATCCAAGGACACCTGCGTATTGGCAACCGTATCCGGAAATGAACCCCATTGTTCGCTCATGTCTTACGCCGTTGATGAGGACTGCAGGGAGATCTACATGATGACCCTCAGAAATACCCGGAAATATGAAAATCTGATGGCCAATCCCGCCGTCAGTCTGCTTGTCGATACCAGGGGGCAGGACTCTCCGGAAAACCGGCCTCGCACAAAGGCTCTGACCGTGACCGGCCGGTTTGAACGGATTGAAAGTGAAGAGGAACAAGAGCGGATTCGGAATCGTCTGCTGGAGCGGCATCCCCACCTGAAGGCCTTTGCCGAAAGCCCGGAAACAGAGTTCTTCCGGATCAGGGCAAAATCTTTCCAGCTCCTGGACGGAATTACAGACGCCTCCTTCGTTTCTCTGGACTGAGAGCGCAGGCGGGAAAGAAGAAGTGACGGAACAACCGGTCCCAATGTATTCATCCATGCAGGGCCCAGATCTCAGCAAGGGAGAAAATCCATGAACATCTTCAAAGCGGCGGCCAATCAGCTTTACGAAACCGCCAGGAAGGAGGGCCGCCTCATCGAGGGCCGCTCTCTGGATGAATTGAAAGAAATCGCCCTGCGCCAGGAGGGTGTCATTCAAACCCAGATCGGCTCGGTGGCCGCGGATTCCGAGCCCATGTCCCGTTCGGCGCCCCACACCCGCAACAGCGTGGACCATCCCTTCGGCGAGGAGGAAGCGCAGCTGGCGGCGGAGATGCTGGAGCTCCTGAAAAAGGAAACGATCATCTCCCTGGACACCTTCATCGGAGACGGCCGGGACGGTGTTTCAGCACGGTTCCTCATCCCGGAGCAGTACGCCCAGCTCGCCTACGGCTTGAAACTCCTCTTCAATCATCCGCCGGTCGTCCTGGACAACCCAACCTACACGATCATCTACTTCACCGACGGGTCCTTCGAGCGAAACCGCGAGAAGAAACTGCTGGAAAAGGACATCTCCGTCCGCCTCATGCTGGGCGAAAAACGCGGAGACCAGGTCAAGATCTGCCGCAATACGATTTATCTCGGAGAGGGGAAAAAGGGCATCTTCCAGTTTGAAGACTGGCGGATCAAGGCCATCGACAAAACCGGGCTCTTTCTCCACGCCGGCGCCCGCCGCGACTTTCTCTGGGTTTATGATCAGGCATCCGGCCGGCCGGAAATGACGGAGATCGTCACCGCGGCGGCAGGCCTGACCGCAACCGGAAAGACGACGACCCTCTGCCGCAAGTTCACGAAAATACCCAGGGAGCGCTCGGAAATGATCGGCGATGATGGAGGCGCCCTGATGTTTGACGGGGGTTACGCGGCCTTCGAAATGGGCGGCGTTTATGTCAAGACGGAAGGGCTGGACGCTAGCCAGCCGGAAATCCTCCGGGCGGCGGAGTCCAAGGAAGCCTTCCTGGAGAACGTGGCCCTGACCAAGTATCCCTACATGCCCAATTTCGCCGACATCTCCAAGACAGGAAACGGCAGGGCCGTCGTCTCCCGGGACAACCTGGAAATCGCCTCGCCAAGCCTGCGGGCCGATCGCCTGAACTACATCATCATTCTGACACGCAATCCCCTGGTCAACGTCATCAGCCGCCTGACACCGGAACAGGCCACCATGCAGTTCATCTATGGGGAATCCATCGAAAGCAGCGGGGGAAACCCTGAAGAGGCCGGCCGCTTCAAGCGGGAGTTCTTCCTCGATCCCTTCATGGCCGGCGAACGCCTGGAACATGCGATGATTTTTTACGATATCGTCAAGCGCAATAAAATCCAGTGCTATCTGGCCAACACGGGAACCATCGGAATCCGGGAAGACAAGGTTACCCTGCGGCAGTCCCTGTCCACCTACAACGACCTGGTCCGCAATCAGCTCCGCTTCAGCCTGGAGGCCGACCACCTGGGCTACCACTACCCCATTAAGTGCGACCGGGCCAACCTGGATCTTATGGCCGCACACCGGCTTTTGGACGACCAGGACCTTCTGGAAAAGCGACTCCGGGATTTTTACCGCGGCCGCCGGGAATATCTGGAGGAATTTGAAGGGACATACGGACGGATTCCAGAGGCGATTCGCGAGGCCCTTCCCTACCAGTACAAGGAATTTTCTCCAAGGGAAGCCTTCGATATCGAATAGCAGGATGGAGGAGGAGCCCCTTCAGCGCATCGGGCCCCTGGCCAGAGAGGCGAAAACTCCCAGACTGCAGAGCAGGGCGAGCAGGAAAAAAGTCCATGTCATGCTTGTTAAAAGCAGTGGATAGTAGAGTGGGGACAGCTCCACTTTTCCGATCAAGAGGGCGAACATCAGCATGGCGATCCCCATGCTGAACATCTGCCCCAGAATCCGCATCGTGGCCAGCGTTCCGGAGGCCAGCCCGAGGAACTTCCTGTCGACGGAACTCATGATGGCGTTCACATTGGGCGACGAGAACAGGGCAAACCCCAGCCCCAGCAGAACAAGGCTAAGCAGGATGGGAAACAGGGTCGAGAAGGTGGATATGAAGGTGAGCAGGCCCAGGCCGCAGACGGTGAGGGCCATCCCCAGGGAAGCCAGGATCCTGGGTTGAACCCGGTCGGAGAGGCGGCCGATCACCGGTGAAAAAACAGCCTGAAGAACCGGCTGGATCAGGAGAATCAACCCGGCGTACTGCGGAGACAGGCCTTCAATGAGCTGCAGATAGAGGCTCATGAGAAAGCTCACGGCATAGGTGGCGCAGTAGTGGACCAGGGCGGCCAGGTTGGAGAAGGTGAAGGCCCGGTTTTGGTAGAACAGGGAGACGTTGATCAGAGGGCTGGGATTTCCCTTTTCCCATCTCAGGAAAACCACGATCCCGGCAATCCCGGCAACAGCGGATAACCCGGCGGCCGCCGCCGGCAGGAACGAAATGCCAACCATCAGCAAAAGAAGGCTCAGGCTGTAAATGATGGAGCCTGCCAGATCGAACTTCTCTCCCCGGGCTTCGGCCCATTCATCTTTCAGCTTCCACAGGGTGCAAAACAGGACGGCCAGCCCCAGGATGGCGTTCAACAGGAAGATGCTCCTCCATCCCAGATGCTGCGTCAGGATTCCACCGATCAACGGCCCCGCGGAAAGCCCGGTGTAGACGGCCGCAACGTTGATTCCCAGCACTTTCCCCCGTTCGCTGCGGGGAAAGACAGAGATGAGGATGGCCGTTGATGTCCCAAAGATCATGGCCCCGCCGATGCCCTGAAGAAAGCGCAGGATGATCAGCATGACGGCATCGGGAGCGGCGCTGCAGGCCAGGGAGGAAAGGGCGTAAAGGGCCACGCCCCAGAGAAAAAGCCTTTTCCTGCCGTAAAGGTCGGCCATCCTGCCCAGGGGGACCAGGCTCATTGCCGCCGCCAGCAGAAAGATGGTGGCCATCCAGTTCAGAAACAGGGCGTTCAGGGAAAATTCCCGGCCCAGGGCGGGAAGGGCCACATTGATGGCGGATCCCATGAACGGCGTAAGAAAAGAGGCCATGGTGGTGACAACCAGGGCCACGGTTCGGCTTGCTGCCGGATAGGATCTGTCAGAAGGTGAGGAAGTCAAAATTCTTTGCCTGCTGGAGCCGGCACAGCTGCAGACGGCTCTCTGGATAGGGAATTAAAGAGGCCCCGGGAGTCGGTCCCCGACGGGACAGACCTATCAGAGAGTCCAATCCTGATCAATCGAATTTTGACCCCTGCGAGGGACCGGAAGCCGTCTCCGGCTCATCCAGTGCGGGATTGCCGCCTGCCGGCGGGATCACGGAGCCTTCTGATCGCTCCCGGACAACGGTGATCGGCACGTTGACGGTCCCGGCATAAAAAACGACAAGTTCCGCTGGAATGGTCCCCTCATTCACGCCGTAATGGAGCTTGTTCACCACCTCGACGATGGGGTCCCCGGCCTTGAGGTGCAGCGTGTCTCCCCCGGTCGTCACGACCGTCAGCCCCCCGCTGAGCACAATGCCGGCATTGATCACGGGATGGCTGTGCGTTTCCAGCCGGGCCCCTGCGGGGATGGTGATCCTCCGGATTGAGATCTCCGGCTGACTTTGCGGATAGGCAGGCAGCAGCTGCCCATCCCAGCTCCTGGTCGTTTTGACGAGTTCCCTGGAGACAATGGAAACCGGGTCCGCCTCCGGACCGGGCCGAAAAGTAGAAGCGCAGCCGCTCAACAGAAACAGGACAACGGAAAGGGTTACCGGAAAGCCGATCCTTTTTTGGGGCATCATATGCACCTTCCTTCATTTTTGGCTACCCATGTTCCTGCACAGAGCGCACCAGGCACACCCATCAATTTTTTGCGGAGGGCGCAGGAACAGAAGAAACAGGCGGATGGATCCTTGAAATAACCGACCGTGTTCGGCTATGCTGCGCCGGAGCACAAAAAGGAGCGATCCTGCCGTGAACGAAGACCGCAAAAACCGATTCTGGGGAGAAACGACGGCGTTTCTCGCCCTGTTTCTCGACAACGTCGGGGTGCTCATCTTTCTCAGCGCCATTCTCGTCCACACCTTCAACTACCCGGCAGAAATCATCCTGACGCGCATGATCCCCGGCACCGCCATGGGGATTTTCTTCGGCGACCTCCTCTACAGCCTTCTGGCCCTTCGTCTGGCCCGGAAAACCGGCCGCAGGGATGTCACCGCGATGCCGCTCGGCCTGGATACGCCATCCACGATCGGGATCGCCTACGCTGTCCTCGGCCCGACGTACATCGCCTCGCAGGACGCGCTGCTCACCTGGCACGTCGGCATGGCCACCCTCTTCATGATCGGCATCGTCAAGATGGTCACTTCCTTTTCCGGCGCCTGGATTCAGCGGATTTTTCCCACGGCCGGACTCCTGGGATCGATCGCCGGGGTCGGGCTTCTGCTGCTCGGCTTTCTGCCCCTCATCGAAATCTTCAACGAAGTGGTGGTGGGGATGGTGGCCATGGGACTGATCCTGGCCGTGCTGATCGGCAAGCTCCAGCTTCCGGGACGCGTTCCCGGCGTTCTGGCTGCCGTCATCCTCGGGACCGCCCTTCATTTTGCTCTGGGATACGCCGGATACATCCCGGAATTCAAGACACCCGCCTTTGACATGAAGCTCTGCATCCCGCTTTTTTCCCTGGACTTTCTGCAAACCCTTCCCCGGTGCATCCCGTATCTGCCGCTGGCCATTCCCTTCGGCATCCTCACGATCATCGGCGGCATCAACAATACCGAAAGCGCCCGTCTGGCAGGCGATGCTTACCGGACAAGGGACATTCTCCTCACGGAGGCATGCACCTCCCTGATTGCCGCCTTCTTCGGCGGGGTGGCCCAGACCACGCCCTACATCGGCCACCCGGCTTACAAAAAGATGGGGGCAACCTGGCTGTACACGCTTTTTACCGCCCTTGCAGTCGGCATCGGCTCCGTCGTCGGCCTGATGTCCCTCTTTGTCGGACTGATTCCCCGGGCCGTTATCGCCCCCATTTTCCTCTTCATCGGCTTCGAGATCGTCCATCAGGCCTACAGGGAGTCGCCGGACGCCCACTCTGCCGCCGTAAGCCTCAGCTTCCTGCCGGTCGTCGCCCATCTAGTGACCATTATTCTTCGCCAATTCCTGGACGCGGCCTCCATTACCCCTGAGGCGTTACCGGTTCGCCTGCAGGTCCTGCATTCAACCCTCACGGTGCTCAGTAACGGCTTCATAGTGACCGGCCTGCTCTGGGGCAGCATGCTGGCCTTTCTCATCGACCAACAGGTCCGCCTTGCCGCCCTGTGCACCTTGACCTGCGCGGGCCTGACCCTGTTCGGCTTCATCCATTCCGTTCATCCCGGCGGAGAGATTTACCTTCCCTGGCAGATTTCCTCCCCCAGGCCCTTCATGATCGCCCTGGGCTATTTCCTGTTCTCCTGCATCCTGCCGGCGTTAACGAAACGCAGACAGGCCAATCCGGAGCCTTTATCGGCGGAATCTTCAGAAGGGAAATCCGTGACCAGCGGGTGAAGATCGGCTGAATGCCATCGGCGGTTCGATCCCGGAAGCATCTCCGGGGCTCTTTTCCATCCGCGGCCCAAGCACTCAAAGACCATCCCGGGATGATGCTACATGAAATGAAAGAGATACGCTCCGTAGAGGTGATATGTGGCAACGGCTGCGTACAAGAGGGTGGCGATTGCCAGAAGATTCAGTTTCCAGCTTTTAACAAAGGGCAGCAGCACAAACAGGACCGCCAGGAACAAGAGCTTCGTCGCCAGAACCGCATTGAATTCATCTATCTGGAAAAGCCTCGCCACGAAGGGGTTCAGTTCACGGCAGCCGTTGGATAACGCGTGCTTCGTCGCAAAGTAATCCAGCAGATTCAACGAGGTCAGCAGGATCCACAGGGCAGCCGGAACGGCAAACATGCGGCCCGGGTTCCATCCCCACATTTTTTCGCATTTGAATTCTTGAATCATCTGCCAAGTACACCTCACGATTTTTTTAAAAGGCAAACAGGCACGCCAGCTGACAGATGCTGATTCCCGCCGCGGCTGTTGTTTCATCGCCGGGCGAAAGAATCTCTGTTTTTTGAATACAGGAGTGTGAGGTGTTTCACAATCGGGAAAGGCCTGATTTATGGGCCTTGAAAATCTGATTTAAGCCTTTCCTGTTACTGAAATGGAGTAAGGAATGATAGGTATCCGAAGGCTAAGCCCCGGCGTTACGGGACAGGCATCCCCTCTTCAGGAAAGATGCTTTTCCAGGCGGTTGATGCGAAAATCCAGGAGCAGTTCCACGAACGCGCGGCGGGTAAGGGGAGGGTCCGTCATCCCGAAGAAGCGAGGGGGGGCCGGCTCCCCCGGAAATTCAGCGGTCGAAAGAGTCCAGTCGGCGACACGGGCGATGGCGGAGGCCAGTTCCGCCTCCAACGGCTCCGCCGTCCGGATCGGGATGATCTGACGGCTGTCCGCGGCAGCCTTCAGGGTCTCCAGAACGCCTCCACCGCCGACTCTCGCCGCCGCCGGTTTTCGCAGGGCCGATTGAAGACGGCGGGTCAACCCGGAATGGACGGAATCGACGGAAACATAGTAGCCCTTCCTGAACAGCAGGCGACCCGAACCGGACGATGAAAACGTCACATCCCCGGGAAGATGAAGGATCAGCAGGGTGCAGCCGAAGTCCCCGCTTTCCCGCTCCAGAAGAGACCAGGGGATCGACAGTTTCCGGATGTTCGGGCCGGGCGTCATGTCCGGCTGCCAGTCGACCGCGAGGGGATGAAACCGGACCAGGTCCCGCACAGCCAGAAAGGCCGACGCAAAGGCGAAGTCGGTGTGGTAGTCGGGCAGAAAGTAATCCGCATGGGGGCAGCCGACAAGAAACAGGACATGTGCCGGCGTCCCCCGCCGGGCAAGCTCGGCCAGTTCCAGCAGATGCCGCCGCCCGCGGGAGGTGACGGCATCGGGAAACATGGCGATCCGGCGGCCGAAGAGCGTGCAGGATTTCACCTCCAGCAGGTGCTGAAGACCGCCCTCCTCCAGCAGAAAGTCGAAGCGGCTGGAACCTCGGGTGACTTCACGCCGCACAATCCGCATCTCTTCGAAACCGGGCAGGCGGCGCCGGCCCAGGAGGTCGGCCACGATGTCATTGCAGGCCAGGGTATGGAGCATGACGGGACGGCCCTCCCGTTCGACGGCCACAACGAGCCCCTGAAGTTTGCGGTTAGCAGCGGTTTCCTGCCGGATGACATAAAGCTCGCTGTCCGGCAGCAGCAGCTCCCATAGACGTCCCGGATTGGGCAGATAGGCCTCCAGGATTTCAGAACCCAGAGCGCAGCGCACCGTGAACCGGTTCGGCCTGGCGATAAACCGGGCCTTTTCGATCGTCCTTCCCATTCGTTTCAATCCCTTTTCCGGATTTCAGCCGGCGTTTCCGCAAAGTCCATCTGGACTTGAAATCAGCCCCCCGTCCGAGGCATGCAATGTGAATGGAAAGTCCTATCATACCGTCGACGCGGATGCCAGGGTATCTTTCCCCACCGCTTTCCGGCGGAGTCCACCGCTGTGTTCCCTCTGAACACAATGAAAAGGCTTGACAAAATTCAGGCAAAAAATTAAAAAGTCGCCTTATTCAATGAATGAATGTTCATTCACCTACAGAAAAGAGAAAACCATGACGATGCCGGACAAACGGAATGACATCATCCAGGGCGCACTGGAACTGATCACGGAGAAGGGCTTTCACGGCGCCACGATGGCGATGATCGCCGAGAAGTCCGATGTCGCTGTAGGCACCATCTATCGGTACTTCGAGAACAAGGATGTTCTGATCAACGCGTTGTACCATGAACTGGAGGAAAAGATCCTCGGGGCTCTCCGGAAGGAGTACTCTGCGGAAAAGCCCTTCCGGGAGCGGTTTCTCCTCATCGGAACCACCCTTCTCCACTATTTCATATCGTTTCCGGTGCATTTCCGTTACATGGAACAGTACCACAACTCCCCCTACGGCATCTCCCTGCGCAGGGATCAGCTTCTGAACAAGGCGGATGATGTGGATATCACCAGGCAGCTCTTTACCGAAGGGATCATCCAGCAGGTTCTGAAGGATTTCCCCCTTGCCGTCCTTTTCGACCTGGCCTTCGGCCCCCTGGTCGCTCTGGCGCGGGATCATATCCTGGGGTTCATCGTCCTGGACGATACCCTGATCACACGGACCGTGGAGGCCTGCTGGGATGGAGTCAAAAGATAAGGAAAAGCGCTTCAGAATGAACTTTCATTCAGGAGAATCCAATGGTTCTTTTTTAAAACATTTCGCCGTTCATGGCCATACGAAATCCGGAATCTGAAAAACAGCAGAGGATGCAGACTCTTTCATTTCAAGCGGTAGAGGTGGAACATGCACATTCGTGACAGCGTAAGGCTCATAGCTATTGCAGGAGTCCTGGCCGGATTCCTGGTTGTTGCCGGCTGCGGGGAAGAGAAACAGCCCCCGCAGGGTGGCCCTCCCGAAGTGGCCGTGGTAACCGTGCAAACGGAGCAGGTAAAGATCACCAACGAACTGCCCGGCCGGACATCCGCCTATCTGATGGCGGAGGTCCGGCCCCAGGTGAGCGGTATTCTCCAGAAGCGCCATTTCACAGAGGGATCGGATGTAAAGGCCGGCGATGTTCTCTATCAGATTGACCCGTCGACATATCAGGCAGCCTATGCCAGCGCCAAGGCCAACCTCGCCCGGGCGGAGGCCAATGTGACTTCCATCCGCTACCGGGCCGAACGCTACAAGGAGCTGGTCGGCAGCAAGGCGGTCAGCCGCCAGGAATACGATGATGCCGCCGCCGCCCTCAAGCAGGCCGAGGCGGAAATCCAGGCCGGCAAGGCGGCGGTGGAAACCGCCCGCATCAACCTGGCCCATACGCGGATTACCGCCCCCATTTCCGGCCGCATCGGCAGATCTCTTGTGACCGTCGGCGCCCTGGCAACGGCCGGCCAGGGAATCGCATTGACCACGATCCAGCAGATCGACCCCATCTACGTCGACGTCACCCAGTCAAGCAGCAGCCTGCTGCATCTCAAGAAGAGCATGGCCAGCGGCATCCTCAAGAAGGAAAACGTCAATTCGGCAAAGGTCAAACTTCTCCTGGAGGACGGCACGTTCTATCCCCTGGAAGGAAAGCTCCAGTTCCGTGACATCACGGTTGACCCGACGACCGGATCCTTCATTCTCCGCATTGTGTTCCCCAATCCGGAGGGAATTCTTCTCCCCGGAATGTACGCACGGGCCGTCATCGAAGAAGGGGTCAATGAGCAGGCCCTCCTGGTCCCCCAGCAGGGCGTCAGCCGCGACCCGAAGGGGAATCCCCTTGCCCTGGTTGTGGACGCCGACGGAAAAGTCCAGCAGCGGATGCTGAAGGTCGATCGAACCATCGGCGATAAATGGCTGGTGTCATCGGGTCTCGCAGCCGGCGACCGGGTAATCGTCGAGGGGGTGCAGAAGGTCAAACCGGGGATTCCCGTGAAGGTGGTCCCTTTTGCTGCCGCCAAGGCAACAGACAGCGGGGAGAGCGGGCGCGTGATCCCTCCGGCGACGAAAACAAACTGACGGAGGCTCACGATGTTATCACGATTCT